>NZ_JBEXCY010000020.1:33009-100931 GCF_040605515.1 Dactylosporangium sp. NPDC005572
CCCGTGGCCTCCACGGGCTGGGCTACGGCTTCGTCCGGGCCTTGGCGGTCAGCTGATCAGGCGGTTGGTGTCCACCCAGGCGCGTCGGCTGGTCGCCACCCCGGCCAGCATCGCGAGCAGCAGGCACAGCCCGACCACGCCGGCGACCACCGTCCACGGCACGACCAGGGCGACCGGGGCGCCGACCTGCTCGCTCAGCCCGGACCGGATGCTCAGCAGAGCACCGAACGCAACCGCCCCGCCGAGCACCGCGCCGATCAGGACGACCAGCGACGACTCGGCCAAGACGAACCCGGTCACCTGCCGCCGGGTCGCCCCCGTCAGCCGCAGCACCCGCAGGTCGGGCGCCCGCCCGGCCGCCGCCATGAGCAGCGTGTTCGCCACCGCGATCGCCCCATAACCAGCCGACACCCCGATCAGCAGCAGCGTGAACACCCAGACCAGCCGGTCCTCCTCGGCATCCGCCTCGGCCGCCCAGGTCGCCACGTCGACGACCCGCGCCCCCGTGCCCGCCGGCACCTCGACCCGCTCGGCGAGCTGGATCGCGGGCGTCAGCGCCGACGGATCGTGCCGCCGCACGGTATCCCGCGCCACCAGGAACTCGACCGGCAGCGATCCGTCCGGCTCCACGGCTGTGACCCGGAGCGTCACCTGCGTGCCGTCCGCGAAGACGACCGGGAACGTCTCACCGACCCGTCGCCCCGACCCCGCCAGTACGACCACGCCGTCGCCGGTCAGGTCGGGCCGGTCGACGCCGGCCACCGACCGCGCCTCGACCTTGTTCCCCACATCGACGTACGCCGTCGTCGGCAGCAACGCCAGACCGGGCACCGCGGCGACAACCGCCTCGCTGAGGCCCGGCACACCGTCCTGCGGCACCACCGTCCAGCCAGCGTCGGCATCGGCCGCCCGACCTGTCGCGTACGCCTCCGTCGACGTGCGGACCATGCCTGCGACCAGCACCGCGAACGCCACGGTGAGCAGCACCGGCGCCGCCGTCGAAGCCGTCCGCCGGGCGGCCGTCAGCGCGCTCTCCCGCACCAGCAGCCCGACCGCGCCGCCCTTGGTGCGCACCGGCAGGCGGCACAGCCGCACGATCGGCGGCACCGCGGCCGGCGCGAGCACCGTCACCCCGGTGACCAGTGCCATGGCGCCGTACAGGGCGAAGGTTGCGCCGTTCTGCGCCTCATCGGTCGCAGCGGTACCGATGGCCAGCGCGATCCCCACCGCGAGCAGTACGCCGCCGAGGACCCACCGGGCCCACCCCATCGGCCGCTGCTCCACGGCAGCCTCGCGCAGCGCCTCCAACGGCCGCACCCGCGCGGCCCGCCGGGCCGCCGACCATGCGCCGAGCACGGCCACCACCGGCCCGACCGCGAGGGAGACCAGCACCGGCCAGACCTCGAACCGGACCTCGAACGTCGCCGGCTCCAACCGGGCGCCGACGAGGATCCGCCCCACGGCGGGCGCGAGCACGGCCCCCGCCAGCAGCCCGGCGACCGAGCCGATCGCCCCGACGGCGAGCGCCTCGCCCAGCACCATGCGCCGGACCTGCCCGGGCGTCGCGCCGATCGCCCGGAGCAGGCCGAGCTCGCGGCGTCGCTGCCCGACCGTGAACGCGAACGTCGACGCCACCACGAACACCGTCACGAACCCGCCGAGCGCTGCGGTGCCGGTGAGCACCTGCATGCCGATCCAGCGCAGCCGGGCGTCGGCCCGCGGCTCCAGTGCACCCCGCCCGTCGCCGGTGAGCACCCGGCCGCCCGTGCCGACGACGTCGCGCACACCGGCGGCGACCCGGTCCGCGTCGGCGCCGGACTCGAGCCGGAGCTCGATCGCGCGAACACCTGGCGCCAGTTCGGCGGCGACGTCATCCGCGACGAAGATCAGCGGTGCGTCGACGACACCCGTCACGATGTACCGCTGCGGTCCGCTCGCCGTCAGCAGTGTGATCGCCGTGCCCGGTGCGGCACCGATTTGTTCGCCGACGACGACCTCGCCGGGCCGGGCCGGGGGCGCTCCCGCGGTGAGCTTCAGGTCGCCGAGCCGCGCGCTCGACCAGGCGTGCCCCTCGGGCGTGGTCTCTTCATGGCCGGACACCTGGGCGTAGAAGGTGCGGTCGGGCACCGCCTCCGCGACCCCGGGCAGGGCGGCCAGCCGGGCGGCGAGGGCCGCGGCGTCGGCCGACGACCAGGGCCGCGCCGGCGGGAAGGGTATGCCCGGCGTGCCGGCCTCCGGCCCGGCCACCACGATCGGCGTCGCCGCGAACCGGTCCGGCACCCTGGCCCGGCCGGACGCCAGCAGCAGCGTCGAAGCCGCCACGAGGGCCACACCGATCACGACCGCGACGAACGCGCCGGTGACCCGCCTCAGCATGAGACGACCCGTCCGTCGGCGAGGGTCACGATCCGGTCGGCGTAGTCCGCCGCTTCGGAGTCGTGGGTGACCATCACGACTGTCAGGTCGTGCTCGTCGACGAGGGCCCGCAGCAGCTGCAGCACCTGCTTCGAGGTGACGCTGTCGAGCGCCCCGGTCGGCTCGTCGGCGAAGATCACGGCCGGCCGGCTGATCAGCGCCCGGGCGACCGCCACCCGCTGCTGCTCGCCGCCCGACAGCTCGCTCGGGCGGTGCCCGGCCCGGCCGGCCAGGCCGACGGCGTCGAGTGCTGACGTCACCTCGGCCGCGGGTGGCCGCCGCCCGGCGAGCCGCAGCGGGAGCGCGACGTTCTGCTCGGCGGTGAGCGCGGACACCAGGTTGAACGCCTGGAACACGAAGCCGATCCGATCGCGCCGCAGCCTGGTCAACGCATCCTCACTGAGGCCGTTGAGCCGGGTGCCGTCGATGCTCACCGTGCCGGAGGCCGGGCGGTCGAGCCCGGCGGCGCAATGCAGCAGTGTCGACTTGCCGGAGCCGGACGGCCCCATCACCGCGGCGAACCGGCCGCGCTCGAACGTCACCGAGACTCCGTCGAGCGCGGTCACCTGCCGGGTGCCGGTGCCGAACACGGCCCGGACGTCCTGCAGGACCACCGTCTGTGTCGTCATGGCGGCCACTGTCCCGCGATCGGGTGCCGCTCCGCGTCGGACTGCAATGGACACTTTTCGATCAACCCAGGGTCGGACTTCGGGGCTTCAGAACCCTCGAAGTCATACCTGGGGATGACGGATCTGGAGCCGACGCGCCGGCCCGGCCCGGCAGCTACCGTCGACGCGTGGTTCACGCCCTGCTGCTTCGCAAGCCCCGACGGGCCGAGCGCTATGTGATCGACGCACTCCTCGCGGCGATCGCGATGCTGCTCTGTCTGTATGCGGCAAGGGCCGAGCCGGAGGCCGGCAACCCCCAGGAGTCCGTCTGGTTGTCGGTGCTCGTCGCCGCAGCCGTCGGTCTGCCCGTGGCGGTTCGCCGGTGGTCGCCGCGGGCCGTCGCCGGAGCCGTCAGTCTCGCCGCCGCGGTGGCGCTGGTGTCGGGGATCATCCCGTCGTTCGCCGCGGTCGCACCCTCCTATGCCGTGATCCTGGTGCTCTACACGCTCGGGGCCGACGTGCCGCGCCGCCAGTCGTGGCCGGTCGCCGCGGCCTGTGTCGCCCTGGTGCTCGCGTCGCTGGCCGGCGGTGACGTGTTGTGGCCGGCCACGGAGCTGGGCGGTGGACAGTGGCTGTGGTCGGTGACCACGTCGGTCGGCTATGCCGTCCTCGTCATCGGGCCGGCCTATGCGATCGGTTATGTGGTGCGGGTGGCCCGGCAGCAGAATCAGCGGGCGGCCCAGCAGGCGGTCCGGCAGGCCGCCACCGACGAACGGCTCCGGGTGGCCCGCGAGCTGCACGACGTCATCGCCCACACGATGACGCTCATCGTGGTGCAGGCGTCCGTCGGCAACCACGTCGCCGACGTGAGCCCGGAGGAGGCCCGGCGAGCGCTGCAGGCGATCGAGCAGACCGGGCGGACCGCGATGGCGGAGGTCCGGCGGGTGCTCGACGTGCTGCGCGAGGACGGCCCGGGCGCATCCGGCGGGCAGCCGCACGGGCTCGACGACCTGGCGGACCTGGTCGAGCGGGCCGCTGTCGGCGGCGTCGACGTCCGCCTCGACGTGCGCCGCGACGGCGGAGCGGGCAAGGCGTCGACCGAGGTGCCGGCGGACATAGCCTTGGCCGTGTATCGGATTGTGCAGGAGGCGGTGACCAACGTGGTCAAGCACGCGGCGCCCACCCCGTGCCGCGTCGACGTCCATGTGGGGCCCGCCGAGGTCCGGGTCGAGGTGACCGACGAGGGCACCCGCCCGCCCACGGTCAGCCTTGCCGGCCACGGCCTGATCGGCATGCGGGAGCGGACCGCACTGCATGGCGGCGAGTTCCGGGCCGGTCCACGGCCCGACGGCGGATTCGCGGTGGTTGCGAGCCTTCCGTATGGCGGTGGCCGATGATCCGGGTGCTCATTGCCGACGACCAGGCTCTGCTGCGGGGCAGTTTCCGGGTGCTGGTGGACCTGAGCGGCGACTGCGTCACGGTCGGCGAGGCCGGCACCGGCGACGAGGCGGTCGCCCTGGCCGTCGAGCACCGCCCCGACGTGGTCCTGATGGACGTGCGCATGCCCGACATGGACGGCATCGAGGCCACCCGGCGCATCTGCGCCGACCCGACGATGGCCGGCACGCACGTGCTGATCCTGACGACGTTCGATCTCGACGAGTATGTCTTCGGTGCGCTGCGCGCCGGGGCCAGCGGTTTCCTGCTGAAGGACACTCCGCCGGTCGAGCTGCTCAACGGCATCCGCGTCGTTGCCGGCGGCGAGGGCCTGCTGGCGCCGTCGGTGACCGGCCGCTTGATCTCGGAGTTCGCGAATCGGGCTCAGCCGGCCCGCCCGGTGACCCGCCACCTCGACGGCGTAACCGACCGGGAGCGGGAGGTGCTGATGCTGGTCGGCCGAGGCCTGTCCAACGGCGAGATCGCCGACCACCTGCACCTCAGCCTGGCCACCGTGAAGACCCACGTGGGCAGGCTCCTGGGCAAGCTCGGTGCCCGCGACCGGGCTCAGCTCGTGATCGTGGCCTACGAGACGGGGCTGGTCCCATGATCAAGAAACCGCCCGAGCGCCGCCACCAGCTCCTCCGGCGCGTCCTCCGCCAGATGGCGACCACCGTCGGCGCCACCGTGGATGCCAACCGACCGAACGTCCTCACACCACGGCCGCCAGCCCGCCGCCGAGTTACTCCGCCCGCCCCCTTCGGCCCAGACGACGAGCACCGGCCGAAAGAACCGCCTCCTCACCGACCCGGCGGAGGTTGCCACCGGGACCGGGTTGGAGGCGGCAGCGCCGGAAGCGGGAGCTGCGAAAGGCGCGGCGGGGCGTGCGGACGCGGCGGCGGGAGCGGCAGCGACGGAAGGCGCGGCGGCGGGAGCCGCAGTGGTGGAAGGGGCGGTGACGGGAGCAGACGCGGCGGCAGCGGAAGGCGCGGCGGCGGGAGCAGACGCAGCGCGAGCGGACGCAGCGGAAGGCGCGGCGGGAGCGGACGCAGCGGGAGGCGTACCGGTGGGGGTGGGCGGCGCTGAGGTGGGCGGCGCTGAGGTGGGCGGTGCGGTGGTGGCGGGGGGTTCGGCGTCGAGGAGGGCCAGGCGTTCGACCAGCGTTGGGTGGGTGAGGGCGAGGTGGAGAGCGAGGTGGGCGGCGGGGCCGTAGCCGGCGACCGAGAACTCGTCGTGGCCCAGGGACTTCATCAGCGCTACGCAGTCGAGGGCGGTCTCGTGGTTGTCGCGGGACGGGTCCGGGAGGTCGGGGCAGACGACCGTGAACTGCTTGGCCAGCAGGGGTGCTACCCGGTGCCAGGTGGTGTGTGGCCGGTCGGGTCCGTGGAGGAGGAGCACCGCAGGGCCGTGGCCGCTGTGCTGGAAGCGCAGCGTGACGTCCCACAGGTCGACCCGGCCTGGCCGGAAGCCATCGAACACACTCTCTCCATACCCCACTGTCGGCCTGAGCGCACGGCACGTCGGCCACTACTTCAACATGCGAGGTGGTGAAGTGAAGGGTGGGCGCGCCGGGTGCTAAACGGCGCGCGGGGTGAAGTGAACAGGTGAGCCTACGGCGATGCCGGCGCGGTTTGCCTTGTTCGAGCGGCTGGTCCGGCTTGTGAGCCTCCCCGCCGACGGTCGCCGAGAGGAGCGCGGGAACGTTGCGGCCGGGGGCAGGGCCGCGACGGCCGCCGGGGCACGGCCGCCCGGGTCAGGGCTTTGCCAGCGGGAGGGTTACGCGGAAGGTCGCGCCCTCGCCCGGGGCCGTGCGGAGTGTTACCTCGCCGCCGTGGGCGTGGACCAGCGCGGCGACGATTGACAGGCCCAGGCCTGAGCCGCCCAGCGCGCGGGTGCGGGATGGGTCGGTGCGGTAGAAGCGTTCGAACACGCGGGCCGCGTCCTCCGGCGTCATGCCGGGGCCGTTGTCCGAGACCTCCAGGACTGCCTTGCCGGGCTCCGTGCCCACGAAGACCGTCACTTCAGTGCCGGGTGGGGTGTGGTGCAGGGCGTTCGACAGGAGGTTCTGGAGCACCTGGCGGAGGCGGGCCTCGTCGCCGATGACCAGGGCCGGCTCCACGTCCGCGTCGTCGTCGTCGCTGCTTGCCGTGCGCAAGCGTAGGCGGTGGTCGGCGGCCGTCACCCGGGCGTCGATCAAGGCGTCGGTGGCCAGGGTCAGGAGGTCGACCGGCCGCTTTTCCAGCGGGCGTTGCTGGTCCATGCGGGCCAGCAGGAGCAGGTCGTCGACGAGCAGGCCCATGCGGGTGGCGTGGTGCTCGATCCGGCCGATCGTCTCGTCCCCGTGGCCCGACTGGCGGTGGAGCTCGGCGAAGCCGCGGATCGACGTCAGGGGAGTGCGCAGCTCGTGCGACGCGTCGGCGACGAAGCGGCGCATGCGCTGCTCCGAGGCGAGGGCGGCTTCTTCCGAGGCGCGGCGCTCGTCGAAGGCCGTCTCGATCTGGCCCAGCATCGTGTTCAGGGCGGTCGACAGGCCGCCGACCTCGGTGCGCGGGTCGGCGTACGGCACGCGGCGGGTCAGGTCGCCGGCCGCGATCGCCTCCGCGGTCTCCTCGACCTCGACCAGCGGGCGCAGGCTGGAGCGGACCAGCAGGTACGCGACCACGGCCAGCAGGAGCAGGACGCCGGCGCCGACGGTGGCGCTGACCCAGATCTGCTGGTTGACCGTTTTATCCACCTCGTCCAGGCTGAACCCGACGACCACGACGGTCGGGTCGTGGTTCGGGCCGCCCGGCGGCGGGACGACGGTGACCAGGAGCCGCCAGTTGGGGCCGTCGTCGTTGGAGGACGGCACCGTCGTGTAGAAGGGCTTGTCAGTGCCGATCGTCGTCTCGCCGATGAGGTTGACGGCATTGGCCGGCACCTTCGGGTTGGACGTGGCGCTGTACCCCTGCTGGAAGTCGGCTTGCCGGATGGCACCGGTATCGAGGTCGACGCAGCCGACGTAGTAGCCCTGCGGCAGCTTGGGGCCGCGCATGTACGTTCCGGGAGGACTGGAGCGGCAGGCGTCGGCCGCCCGGTCGGCGCTGTTCTTGAGCTGCTCGTCGAGGCGGTCGCTGAGGTAGTGCTGGGTGTTGTAGACGCCGACCGCGCTGGTCATCACCAGCGCGAGCGCGAGCAGGACGAGCATCAGCCCGACGAGCTTGATGCGCAGGGGCAGAGCTTTCATGTCCGGGGCATGCGCAGCGAGTAGCCCACACCGCGCAGCGTCTGCAGGAGGCGCGGCTCGGTGGTGTCGATCTTCTTGCGCAGGTAGGAGACGTACGACTCGACGACGCCGGCGTCACCGCCGAAGTCGTACTGCCAGACGTGGTCGAGGATCTGGGCCTTGGAGAGCACCCGGCTCGGGTTGGTCATGAAGTACCGCAGCAGCTTGAACTCCGTCGGTGACAGCTGCACCTCCTGTCCGGCCTTGAACACCTCATGGGTGTCCTCGTCCAGCTCGATGTCGGCGAAGGACAGCCGCGACGACTGCGCCTGCGCGCCGCCGGCGGGGTCGGCGACCCGGCGCAGGACGGCCTGGATGCGGGCCAGGATCTCGGACAGGCTGAACGGCTTGGTGACGTAGTCGTCGCCGCCCAGCGTGAGGCCCTTGATCTTGTCCTCGGTCGCGTCGCGCGCGGTCAGGAACAGCACGGGGACGCGGGTGCCCTCACCGCGCAGCTTGCGCAGCACCTCGAAGCCGTCGAGCTCGGGCATCATGACGTCGAGCAGGATCATGTCCGGGCGGAAGCGGCGCGCCTCCTCCATCGCCTGCCGGCCGCTCGTCGCGCTCGCGACGTCGTAGCCGTGGTACTTCAGGCTCGCGGAGAGCAGCTCGACGATGTCGGGCTCGTCGTCGACCACAAGCAGCCGCGTCATGATTCGCTCCAGATAGCGTCAGAGTTCCCTTGTCATGTCGAGACTGCCGCCGGTTGCTGACCTCTGGGTGCGGTTTTCCTGAAAACCGGCTGTGAACCGACTGCGACGAGCATCGCCAGCAGCACCGGAAACTCCAGATATGCGTGGTACGAGGCGAACGCGCTGTACAGCGCCCGGCCCGAGGCGTAGTCGATCACGAACAGCACGGAGAGCGCGCCACCCAGCAGGCCGCCCAGTGCCCAGGCCCGCCACCCGCGCAGCCACGGCGCCCGCGCCTCGAAGGCCCTGGCGGCATCCGGGGCGTGACGAGGCAGGAACCAGACCCACACGAAATAGTGCATAGTCTGTAAAAAGGCAAAAACCGCCAAAAACCGCGCGCCGACCTCGACGGAGACGCCCGGCGGCGAGCTGACCGCCATGATCCGGGAGGGGGCGCCGGCGAACGCCGCGACCGTCGAAGACCGCACGTCGCCGAACAGCGGATCCGCGAACCCGGCCAGCAGCAACAACGGAATCACCAGCACCCAGGCCACCTGGGTCCAGCGAAACCAGGACCGCGCGACCGGACGCAGCGCGGCGGCCCACTCCCAGAGGAAGAACAGCGGCACCACGTTGTGCAGGTGGGCAAGGACGACGAAGTGGTACCCCGGCCAGGCCAGCGAGACCGCGGTGGCGGCCACCAGCACCGCCCCGGCGGCGCCCAGCCGCCGGCCCCGCAGCGCGTGCGCGCAGCCCGCGGCCAGCACGCCGTACCCGATCAGGATCTCCGCGTAGCGAGCCGGCTGCCCGACGAACATCGCCGCGATCCGGCACAGCACGATCGCGCTGATCAACCCGAGCAGCACCGCGAGGAACCGGCCGTTCAGGACCGGAGCGAACCGACCGGTGACGTACCGCAGCTCCAGCACGTTGTGCAGCACGCCGAACGCGATCAGCCCGAGGACCGCGGTCGCGAGCGGCGCCCGCAGCGCCACGGCGAGCGCGGCGCAGGCCGCCGCGACGAACAGGAGGCTAGCCTTCATGCGGTGCTCACCGCGCTCGCGCTGACCCTGCTGGTCGAGGTGCCGCTGTACACGGCGGCGCTGGCCGGCACGCGGCTCGCCGAGTGGCGCCGGGCGGCCACCCTCGGCCTGTTCGTCAACCTGCTGACGCACCCGGTGCTGTGGTGGTACCTCGCGCCGCGCCCCTCGGTGACCCGCTTCTGGGCCGCCGAGGCGGTGGTGGTCCTGGTGGAGGCCGCGGTGCTGGCCGTCGCCGTCCGGCGGGACCGCACCCTGCTGCTCGTCGTCAGCCTGGGCGCGAACGCGTGCTCGGTCCTCATGGGACTGCTGCTGCTCTAGGAGCGCCGGGACCGGCGTACCAGCCAGACGACCAGCACGACGACGGCGGCGAGCACCGCGATGCACACGAGGGCGACGACGACGGCGGTGCCCGCGAGGAACTCGGGTTCAGGCGCCGCGTCGGCCAGCACGATCTCCATCCCGGGAGTGTGCCGCCCGGGATACCCGACGTAAAGATGTCAGTGGCTGGTCGAGGCCGAAGGGCGTGAAGGACTGAGCATCAAGCGGCGCGCAGCGCGTGGATCGCCCGCACGACCTTGCTCCCCTTGGCCGGGTAGGCGGCGCGGACCTGGGCCAGCGCCCACGCCATCCGCGCGACCGCCGTGTCCGGGTGGTCGCCGAACTCGCTCGCGACCCGCGCGGCACAACCCTGAATGCCGATCCGCCGCAGCATGCCGGCGATCGCCGTGCGGACTTCCGCGCTGGCCGGGCTCTCCGACGACTGCAGTGTCGAAGCGAACAGCGCCTCGGCCCGAACGGCCTCGAACGTCGTTGCCATTTCGCACCTCCGTGCGCCCTCTGGCGGAACACCCTGATGTGTTCCTGATGACATTCACGCTAAGAGCGTTCCGCCAGTTCGGGCTCACGGTTTCATGCCACCGTCAGCTTCTGGTCACCTACGGTTGAACACCGCGCCGGCATCGAGGAACTTGAAGTTGGTGGTCTCCCGCGACGGGTCGGTCGGGGTCTCCTCGCCGTCGTGGACCACGAGCAGCCCGTTCGGGTAGCCGGGCAGCGGCGTCGAGACGACCGCGGCACCGTCGCAGTGCTCGGCACCGTCGATCTTCCGGCCGGCGACGACCGCGAGGCGGCCCAGCGGCCGGTTGGTGAGCCGGTCGTAGGTGTAGAACGTGCTGTCGCCCTGGCTGGAGACGAGCAGCGTGCCGCTCAGCGGGCCGGTCTGGTAGATCGTGAGGCCCTCGACGTCGGCCGCGATCCGCCCGCCGAAGCCGGGGTCGGCGGCGTAGTCGACGACGCAGTCCTCCTCCTCGGCGTCGTACGTCGCCGGGATGCCGAACTCCTTCACCCGCTCGACCGACTGCGCCGAGCCGCGGAACTTCCCGCCCCAGACCGGGATCTTCCAGAGGCCGACCTTCTCCTGGGCCAGGTACGCGATCCGGGTCGTCGGGTCGACCACGGTGCCCTCGACCTGCGGGCCGTCGCCCGGGTCGTTGCAGGGCGACCACGTCGTGCGGTTCGGCAGCGTGAACGTCGACGGGAGCGTCAGCGCGTCGACCTTGCGGTACGACACGGAGGAGCGGTTGGTAATGATCTTGAACAGGCCGACCTCGGGCGTGCTGCGGCGGCTGACCACCGCGTAGAGCGTGCCGTCGGTGTCGCGGAACAGCCCGAGCCCGTAGGCGGTGCGCTGGTCCTCGACCTCGGCCTGGTCGGCGCTGAACGCGAGGGGCACGTCGGCGGCGGTGACGTCGACGAGCCGGCCGCGCTTGGCGTCGACCCGGTAGAAGCGCAGCTTGTCGAGGCCGCGGTCGGTCACCACGACCAGGTCGCCGATGAGGTCGACGTTGTTGAAGCGGCCGTCCGGCGGCGTGGCGATCGCCTGCCGCTCGCGGCCCTTCAGGTCGTAGACCCGCAGGCCGCCGTTCTTCGCGGTGGCGATGACCAGGCTCGCGCCACGGTCCGCCGGGTTGACCCAGATGGCCGGGTCGTCGGCGTTGGCGTCGCCGCCCGCCTCGTCGTCGTAGAGCGCGGGCGTCTCCACTGTCGCCCGCACCTCCTTGAGCCCCGCCGCGTGCGCGGTGCCCGGGATGATGGTGAGCAGGGTGCCGGCGGCCAGCGCCGTCACGGTCAGCATCCGTCGCATTCCGGCAACCTAGGAGAGCCGCACCGCCCCCAGGCGAACGTCAGGTGTACTTCTGGGCGCAGGGCCCGACGCTGTGACAGGGTGGGCCGGTGTCGTTGATCCCCGAGGGTGCTTCGAGTGCGCCGCTGCACCGGGCCGCCCGCATCGAGGACGCCATCCACAACGTCCTCGAGCGGCGGCTGCGGCGGCGGGGCTGGACGGTTGCCGTCACGGCGTACACCGGCTACGGCGCGAGCGCCACGCCCGACAAGCCCGGCTGGGTGCGGGTGCTCGGCCGGGTGCTGCTCGCCCGGGTCGACCCGAAGCCGGGCAAGCGGCTGAAGAAGCTGCGCGGGTGGCGGTCGTTCGCCACGGTCTCGGTCAAGGACGCGCTGGTGCAGATCGAGGCCGGTGGCAGCACGACCGAGGTCATGTGCGACCGGGGCGGCTTCATCGACACCGTGATCGAGGCCGACCTGGCCCCCGGCTGGACCACCGTGACCCTGCGCAGCGGCGACAGCGCCCCGGTCGAGGCCCCGGTGCGCATCGTCGACCCGGCCGCGACCTTCGGCATCATCTCCGACATCGACGACACGGTCATGGTGACGGCGCTGCCCCGGCCGCTGCTCGCGGCCTGGAACACGTTCGTGCTCGACGAGCACGCCCGCGCGTCCGTGCCCGGCATGGCGGTGCTCTACGAGCGGCTGGTCAACGCCAACCCCGGCGCGCCCGTGTTCTACCTGTCGACCGGCGCCTGGAACGTCGCCGCCACGCTCACCCGCTTCCTCGGGCGGCACCTCTACCCGGCCGGCCCGCTGCTGCTCACCGACTGGGGCCCGCAGCCGGACCGCTTCTTCCGCAGCGGCCAGGCCCACAAACGCGCGTCGCTGGATCGGCTGGCCGAGGAGTTCCCGAACATCCGCTGGCTGCTCGTCGGCGACGACGGCCAGCACGACCCGGAGATCTACGCCGAGTTCGTCGCCGAGCACCCCGACAGCGTGGCCGCCGTGGCGATCCGCCACCTGTCACCGACGCAGGCCGTGCTGGCCGGTGCCTTCCCGAGCCCGGCCGACAGCTCCAAGCGCGTCCCCTCCGACGCCCAGCGCTGGCTCCGCGCCCCCGACGGCGCCGGCCTCTGGCGCCTGCTGCGGGACACCGAGATTCTTTAGTGCCAGACCTGACCAATTTGGTCGGGGCCTATCGGCTCTTGACCCGACTAGTACCAGCAGTGCCGTCTCGGCGGCGAGCAGGAGGCGCTCGGCGAGGCCGATGAGCATCCGGTCGCCGAGGAATGCCGACCACACCATCGCGAGGGCGAAGGCGGCGCTCAGCACCACCGCGCCCCGGATGCGGCGGGCGTCACGCAGGCGCCCGGCGAGGACCCAGCCGGCGATCGGCAGCGCCACGAACGCCGCGACCGAGGCGTAGCGGTGCACCGAACCGGCCACGCTCAGCGCCAGCCCCGGCTCGTCGGTCGGCACCAGCGCGGCCACGGCCAGCCCGGCCGCCCACACCCCGAACAGCGCGGTCACCCAGCCGCCGGCCCGCACGCCGGAGCGGCGCAGCGCCATCAGCAGCACCAGCGAGGCGGCCGCCATCACGATCATGGCCACGTCGGTCACCCCGCCGCGGTCGGAGACGGCGAAGTCGCTGACCGTCAGCGCCCACGGATCGAGGCCGTCGTTGGGATCGACATGCCCGTCGACCACGAGGACCGCCGCGAGGGCAAAGCCGGAAAGAGCCAGAAACTGCAGATGTCGTACCGCCACAGCTCATGCTGGCGCGCAGAGCGCGGCGAGCGGATCAGGGCCGCGCCCCGGATCTTCTGGCCCGCAGGTAGGAGGGAACCCCTACGGCGACCAGCACGCCCACGGCCGCGATCGTGTAGAACCAGGTCGCCACCGACGAGAGGTCGAACGTCACGACCTTGCGCCAGTAGTACAGGTCGAGGGCGCGGAGCATGTCGCTGCTCCCCGAGTCGATGTACCGGTACTCCCACAGCCCGCCCAGGAACACGTAGACGGCGAGCACGGCGATCGCGATCCCGCCGGCGAGCCGGACGCGCGGGGTCCACTCCGGCCGCTTCGCCAGCACGTTGTGGACGGCGGCCGCGGCGACCAGGACCGCGCCGATCACGGCGGTCAGGCCCATGGCGTACGCCAGGTACCAGGTCAGGGCGCCGTCCGTGTACAGCACGCCCCGCATCGGGCGGATGTCGATGCGGTACTCGTCGAGGTACCGCCGCGCGTAGACCACGACGCTGCTGACCGAGGCCTCCGCGAGCAGGAAGCCCAGGCCGGCCCAGAGCGCGATCCAGGGCAGCCGGGCGGCACGGGCGCCGGCCGGGGCCAGCAGGCGGCTCGGCGCGGGCGGGCGCCGGCGGCCGACGAGCCGCCACACCCCGGCGCCGCCCAGGACCAGCGCGCCGATGATCAGGAAGGCGAAGTCGGTCTCGCTGAAGTAGTTCCCTTCCGCCGCGAGCCGGTAGGCGACACCGTCGGCGAGCCGGAAGGACTCGCCGGCGTTGAAGAAGAGCGCGGCCAGGAACGTGGTGACGACGGCACCGCCGGCGGCGATCAGGGCCGGCCCGATCGCACGGTACGCGGGCACGACCCGCGCCCCGGCCGTCACCACGATCAGGGCCATCGCCAGCAGCACGGCGACCGGCCTGGCCGTCAAGGGGGTCATGATGCCGGTGAGCAGCGGGGACGAGCTGCCGAAGTCCTGGACGAGGAGGCTGACCGACCCGGCGGCCAGCACGGCCAGCAGCGCCCCGAACAGCACCCGGCCCGCGCGCCGGTGACCGGCCTGCTCGTCGGCCGGCGCCGAAGCCGAGGGCCCGGCCGGCGGCGCGGTCAGCGGCGCGGTCGGGGGTGCGACCGGGGGCGCGGTCAGCGGAGCGGCGGGGGGCGCGGGCAGCGGTGCAGTTGGGGGCGCGGCCGAGGCGAATGGCGCCGGGGAGATCGGCATCGCGGCGGCGGGCGTGGCGGAGACCGGCGCCGCGGGGAACGGCGAAGGCAGACCGGACACCGGTGCGAACGGCCCGGCCGGGGCGGCTGTCGGCGGGCCGGAGACCGGTGGGCTGGAGATCGGCGCGTACGGGCCGCCGGCCTGAGCGGGCGCTGGGGCCGCGGACATCGGCGGTGCCGGCGGGGCGGCTACCGGCGGCGAGACGGGAGCGGGCGGGACCGACGCCGCCGCCCGGACGACCGGCGCCGGCGAGACGGGAACGGTCGGTCCGGACCCGGGCGAGGTAGGAACGGTCGGTCCGGACGCGGGCGACAGCGGAGCGGTCGGTCCGGGCCCGGGCGAGGTCGGGGCGACCGGCGGCGACGTGGGGATCGGGGCGATCGGTGCGGGCAGTGGCGGTACCGGAGCGGAAATCGGCGCACCGGAAGCCAGCAGGCTGCCCTGGGCCACCACCAGCTCGGGCTGCTCCAGGACCACGGGGGCCACGCCGAGGGCGCGGTGCAGGAGGGTGGCCACGAGCGGTACGCGGCTGGCCCCGCCCACCAGGAACACGCCCGCCAGGCGGTCGGCGGTCACGCCGCTGGTGAACAGGGTCGCGGTGGTCAGCGCCACCGTCCGCTCCAGCCACGGGCGGGCGAGCGCCTCGAACTCGGGGCGGGTCAGGTGCAGGTCGACGTCGTACAGCGGCACCGCGAGCCCCGCCGTCGAGGCGCGGCTCAGCAGCTCCTTGACCGACCGGGCGTCGTCCCAGAGCGCCCGGCGGTGGCGGCGGTCCGGGGTGGTGGCCGGGGCGGCGAGGCGCTGCCAGAGCGCGGGGTCCTGCCCGGCGACCCGCTGGCCGGCCCAGTCGACGATCGCCGCGTCGAGGTCGACGCCGCCCACGTCGTCGAGGCCCTGGGCGGCGACCACGTCCCAGCCGGCGGCGGCCCGGCGCACGACGCTGATGTCGAAGGTGCCGCCGCCGAAGTCGTACACCACGACGGCGTGGCCGTCGGGGACGTGGTGGCCGAGGACGGCGGTGAAGTACATCGCCGCGGCCACCGGCTCGGGCACCAGCTCGACGCCGGGCAGGCCGGCCCGTCCGGCCGCGTCCGCGAGCAGGGCCCGGCGGGTCGGGCCCCAGCCGGCGGGATGGGTGAGCACCGCGCCGCTCGGGGCGGTGCCCAGCGCCCGGCGGCCCTCCTCGGCCGCGCGGTGCAGGACTGCACCGACGATCTGCGCGATCGGCAGGTCGCGGCCGCCGAGGAAGAGCGAGGACTCGTCGATGCGGCGCTTCGGGTGCGGCTCGTAGGCGGCGGGGTCGAGCCGGGCGCTGCGCTCGGCGTCGCGGCCGACGAGCAGCGCGCCCTCGCCGTCGACGTAGACCGCGGACGGCAGCAATGGGGAGGAGTCGAACAGCAGCGCCTCGGTGCGGCCGTCGGGGCGGGTGAACACGGCGACGGTGTGCGAGGTACCGAAGTCGATGCCGAGACGCATGTGACGGACGTTAATGGGTCGATGCCACCACTGTCGGTAACCGTTCGGGCGTACCTGGTCGGCCGTTCGCATCACCCGAACGAGTGATCTGGGTCACTGTTGATCGAGTGGAGCAGCCGTTTCATGTTGTGCATCACACTCCGCACAAACCGTGCGCTGCGCAGAAGGAATGCTGTAGGTAGGCTGACCGTCGGTCTCGTCCAGTCAGGCGCCGCCCCCGGTGCCGGGCGGGGCTGCCGCCTAATCGCCGTCCGCGGCGAGCCGGGGACCCACCGTAACGTTGGGGTGAATCTACCGTCCCGCCCACCGGGTCGGTGGTAGGGGTCGTTCCGTCCCGAACCCGTCAGCTAACTCGGTCGGCGGCCGACGGAAGGAACAACGACACCAGATGTCATCCCGACATCCCTATCGGCGTGTGATCGGCGCCATGCTGGCCGCGCTGGTGCTCGGGGGGCTCGCCGCCACGCCCGCCGCCGCCGAGCCGGGCGACACCCCCGGCGACGAGGGTTCCAATCCGACGCTCGCCCAGGTGCTCGACGAGTCGACCCAGGCCTGGGTCGAGGCCAAGGAGCGCTACGACGCCTCGGTGAAGCACCAGGCGGAGCTGACCGCGCAGCTGCAGGCCACGGAGGCCCGGCTGGCCGCGCTCAACGACCAGGTGACCGCGATCGCCGTCGCGGCGTACCGCACCGGCCCCCTCAGCACCTTCGCCGTCCTCATGGACTCCGGCGACCCCGACAGCTTCGCCCAGCGCGCCGGCTCGATCGACGAGCTGGCCCACCACAACGACAACCTGCTGCGCGAGTTCAACCAGCTCAGGAAGAACCAGACCGAGCAGAAGGCGGCCCTCGACGCCGAGGTGCTGACTCAGCAGCAGCAGGTCGCGACCATGGCCGCCAAGAAGAAGGAGTCGGAGAAGGCGCTCGCCCAGGCCGGTGGCCCGAGCAACGGCTTCGTCTCCGCCAACCTTCCGCTGGCCGATCCGGTCAAGCGCAACGCCAACGGCTCGCTGCCCAAGGAGTCGTGCAACCAGAACGACCCGACGACCACCGGCTGCATCACGCCGCGCCTGCTGCACGCCATGCAGCAGGCCCAGGCGGCCGGCTTCAAGCGGTTCGTCTCCTGCTACCGCCCGAGCGGGCCCTACGAGCACCCGAAGGGCCGCGCCTGCGACTTCTCGGTGCAGGCGAAGTCAGGCTTCGGTGGAGACGCGACCGGCGAGGACAAGGTCTACGGCGCCAACCTGGCGACGTACTTCGTGAAGAACGCCGACCGGCTCGGCGTCATGTACGTCATCTGGTATCGACAAATTTGGACGCCCGCGATCGGCTGGCACCACTACAGCGGCGCCGGCGGCGATCCCTCCAGCGACCACACCAACCACGTGCACCTCTCGATCCTCTGACGTTCGACTTCACATTCGCCGGCGGCCGGCCGACAGGGAGACTGTCGACCGGCCGCCGCGCGTTTGATCGGCACGGTGGTTCCCCGTATCTCAAGGGAACCGTAAAGAACCTTCATAAAACGATGACGTTCGCTCCATAGGAGCGCCCGGGCTGGTCGGATGGGGTTCCGGTCCTGGGAGCTTTGCAGAGGAGTGATCGAAGGTGTCGAGAGTGCGCCTGCTGGCGACGCTCGCCGCGGTGGCCATCGTGGGCGGCGTCGTGGCGGTCTTCAACATGTTGCCGGCGTCCGCCGCCACGTGTGCGGCACAGTGGAACGCGTCGGCGGTCTACACGGGCGGGATGACCGCCTCCCTGAACGGCCGCAACTACCGCGCAAAGTGGTGGACGCAGAACGAGCGGCCGCCCGGCACCACCGGCGTGTGGGAGGACCAGGGCACCTGCGGCGGCAGCACGCCGAACCCGCCGACGCAGACCGGCACCACCGGCGCGTGCAGCTTCCCCGCGTGGCAGCAGGGCCGCAACTACGTCACCGGCGACATCGTGAAGTTCACGGACGGCAGGTACTACATCGCCGAGCACGACAACCCGGGGTACAGCCCGGTCATCAGCACCTGGTACTGGGACCCGTACACCTGCTCGGGCGGTGGCGGCGGCACGACGCCGCCTCCCACGACGCAGCCTCCGTCGAGCGGCGGCTTCGTGGTCAGCGAGGCCCAGTTCAACCAGATGTTCCCGAACCGGAACCCCTTCTACACGTACCAGGGCCTGGTCAACGCGCTGTCGGCGTACCCGGCGTTCGCGAGGACGGGCTCGGACGCGGCCCGCAAGCAGGAGGCCGCCGCCTTCCTCGCCAACGTGAACCACGAGACGGGTGGGCTGGTCCACATCGTCGAGCAGAACACCGCGAACTACCCGCACTACTGCGACCTGAGCCAGCCCTACGGCTGCCCGGCCGGCCAGGCCGCCTACTACGGGCGCGGCCCGATCCAGCTGAGCTGGAACTTCAACTACAAGGCCGCCGGTGACGCGCTCGGCATCGACCTGCTGCGCAACCCGAACCTCGTGCAGACCGATCCGGCGGTCGCGATGAAGACGGCGCTGTGGTACTGGAACACCCAGAGCGGACCGGGCACCATGACCCCGCACAACGCCATGGTCAACGGGGCCGGCTTCGGTGAGACGATCCGCAGCATCAACGGCAGCCTGGAGTGCGGCGGGCGCAACCCGGCCCAGGTCCAGAGCCGGGTCCAGGCCTACCAGCGCTTCACGCAGATCCTCGGCGTCGGGGTCGGCCCCGGCAACCTGTCCTGCTGAGGTTCGGATCGAGCCCGGTAGCCGCGGAGGGGGTTCCGCGGCTACCGCACACTTCCGGGTGACACCCCGAACTCGCGTTTGAAGGCCCGGCTGAACGCCGCCTCCGACGCGTAGCCGAAGCGCCGAGCCACCGCCGAGAGGGGCTCGGCGCTTCGGTTGAGGTGGGCCCGGGCCAGCTGCAGGCGCCACTCCGTGAGGTACCGCATCGCCGGTTCTCCGACGAGGTCGGTGAAGCGGGCCGAGAACGCCGATCGCGACATCCCCGCCTCCCGCGCCAGCGACTGCACGCTCCAGTCGCGGGCCGGAGCCCGGTGGATCGACCGCAGCGCCCGCCCCACCTGGTCGTCGCGCAGCGCCGCCAGCCAGCCCTGCCGGGCGTCGGGCGCCGAGTCGAGCCAGGTGCGGATCGCCTGGATGACCAGGATGTCGGCCAGCCGCGTGATCATCGTTTCGCCGCCCGGCCGCAGCTCGGCCGCCTCCCGCGCGATGAACCGCAGCGTGCTGCTCAGCCAGCCGGCGTCGTCGGCCTCCCACGCGTCGAGGTGCAGCACCGTCGGCAGCTGCCCGACGAGCCGGCGCGCGGCGACGTGGTCGACCTCCATGACCCCGTACGTGATGTGCGTCCGCGCGCCGCCCCCGCCGTGGCGCAGAATCTCGTACCGCTCGCTGACCTTCTCGACCGGCAGGTCGAACAGCGGATCCGCCCGCGCGTCGGGGCTGCTGCGCAGCCGGTGCGGCGTGCCGTGCGGGACCAGGCTCATGCTGCCCTGGCGGAGCAGGCGCGGCGGTTCGCCGTCGACGTCCAGCCAGGCCTCGCCCGCGGTCACCACCTGGAGCGTCATCACGCCGTCGAGGCGCGGGATGGCGACGCCCCACGGCGCGGTGCACTCGGCCCGGCAGTACAGCGTGCCGGTGAGGTGCAGCAGGTGCAGCGCCTCGCCGAGCGGGTCCCCGGCGGGCGGCAGCGGCATCCGTGGCGTGTCCACGTCGTTCATGGTGCCGGTATCGCTGGACGATCGGCAAGGTCTTGCGGATCTAGTGTGATTGTTCGTCTTCGTTCCCGGCGGCAGGCTGGACGCACTGGCAACTGATTCGGAGGTACGTCAAATGTCCATCCTTGTCATCGGAGCCACCGGCAAGACGGGCCGGCGCGTCGCCCAGCGGCTCGCCGAGGCCGGCGTGGCGGTCCGCGGCGTCTCCCGCCCGGTCTTCGACTGGGAGCGCCGCGAGACGTGGGCCCCGGCACTGACCGGCGTCTCGGCCGCCTACGTCACGTACTCGCCGGACCTGGCCGCGCCGGGCGCCGCCGCGGCCGTCGAGGCGTTCGTGCAGACCGCGACCGACGCGGGCGTCGACCGCCTCGTGCTGCTGTCGGGCCGCGGCGAGGCGGGCGCGGAGCGCTGCGAGAAGCTGCTGCGCGCGAGCGACGTCGTCCTGCGGGCCTCGTGGTTCAACCAGAACTTCAGCGAGGGCCACCTGCTGGACTCGGTGCTGGGCGGCGTCATCGCGCTCCCGGCCGGCGAGGTGGCCGAGCCGTTCGTCGACGTCGACGACATCGCGGACGTCGCGGTGGCGGCGCTGACCGAGGACGGGCACGCCGGCCGCCTGTACGAGCTGACGGGCCCGCGCCTGCTGACGTTCGCGGACGCCGCGGCCGAGATCGCCGAGGCGTCCGGCCGGGACGTGGCGTACGTGTCGCCGTCGCCGGCGGACTTCCACGCCGAGCTGGTCCCGACGGTCGGCCCGGCGCTGGCCGACCTGCTCACGGCGCTGTGCGAGGAGGTCTTCGACGGCCGCAACGCATCGCTGGCCGACGGCGTGCAGCAGGCCCTGGGCCGCTCGCCGCGCGACTTCGCCGACTTCTGCGCCGCCGCGGTGGCCGCGGGCGCGTGGGCGCGATGAGCCGGCGAGCCCGCGAGCGCCGGTCAGGGGAGGGCGGCGAACAGGCGGGCCAGCTTGGCGGCCCGTGACGGGTGGTCGCGGCCCACCCACGCGATCCGGCCCGCCAGGTACGCCCGGAAGTCCGGGTGGTTCGCCCGGTTGGCCGCCGGCAGACCGTCCCGGGCCGCGGTGTGCAGGATCGCCCGCAGGCGGTCGTACTCCGCTCGAGGGACCGCCGCGTGCTCGTTCACGACCAGGCCGGCCAGCTGTTGCCGGTCGGCCCGGCCGCGGACGCGCGTCTTCAGCGGATGCACCTGGAAACCCTCGTCCGCCACGATCGCCGACGCCGCGGCCACCAGGCGGGGAGCGTCGAACGAGCCCGAGAAGGCCAGGTCGTCGGCGTAGCGGGAGTACGCCGCGCCGAAGCGGACCGCCAGCCCCGCCAACCGGCGGTCCAGGCGGAACGCGATCAGGTTGGCCAGCGCCGGCGACGACGGCGCGCCCTGCGGAAGGTGCGGCTGGCGCAGCCGGGCCGCCAGCAGGAACGACGGCGCCGAGCGGAGCACGTCCGGCGGGGTCCGCGTGGTGCACAGCGCCGCCAGCGTGTGGGCGACCGGCTCCGGATACCCCGCCCCGCGAAACAGGCCATAGACCCGCGACACTGTCACGCCGGCGAAGAACGCCGCGAGATCGAGCCTGACGACAGTCGACTTTCCCAGGTGTACCGAGGTGAATGTCCGCACGTCGCGGCCCGGCACGAAGCCGTGGGCCGCCGGGTGGACCGGGATGCGGCCCAGCACCTCGTCCAGCACCAGGCGCTGCAGCGAGCGCAGGCGGGGCTTCGGCGCCTCGATCAACCGGGTCGGCGTCCACGCGTAGCGGTAGTGGCGCAGCGCCCCGTCCGGCGCGGACCGGTTGATCTCGCGGCGGTCCGCGTACCAGTCGAGGTGATCGCCGTCGACGTCGAGAAACGCCGCCAGAGCGGCCAGGTCGTCGAGGCGCGGGGTGTCCCAGCGCATCCGGACGACCCGGGTCGGCACGGCCCGGCGGACCGCGACGTGCGTGCGCGGCGGGACCCGGCCCAGCGCGGCCACGAACGAGGCCAGCTCGCGCGGCCGATCGACCGGCGGCGCCCGATAGGCGTCGAGGACCGCCGTCACCACCGGGCCCAGCCAGCGCGGGCGGCGGCCCAGGACCTCGTACCCGGCGTCGAGCAGCGCCTTGCGCTCCCAGGCCGGGGTCGCCAGGAACACGTCAGCGAGGGCAGCGTGCCCCGACGACACCCGGTCGTGCCTGCCCTGGCCTGCGCGGAGCGCGGCGTCGGGCCGGCGGTGCTGTGCGGTGCTCAATCCTGCGTCCCCGGGGTTCCCCCGGAGAGGCCAAGGTCGCCCCTGGCCGGCTCGGGACACGCTGCCACCGGCCCACCCTACGGCAGGCGGTCGCGGTACTCGTGCAGCGCGCGGCGGGCGAAGACCTGCTGGAACGTCGCGACCCGCTCGGAGCGGCCGCGGCCGATGAAGCTCACGAACCAGTGCATGACCGCGGTGACCCGGTTCTTGAAGCCGACGAGGTACAGCAGGTGGACGACCAGCCAGAGCAGCCAGCCGGGCAGGCCGGCGAAGTGGAAGCGGCCGATGCTCGCCACGGCGTGGAAGCGCGCGATGGTCGCCAGGCTGCCCTTGTCGAAGTACTTGAACGGCTGCCCCGTCTCCTGCCCGGCCAGCCGGCGCTTGATCTGGCCCGCCGCGTGCCTGCCGCTCTGGATCGCGACCTGCGCGACACCCGGCAGGTTGTCGAGGGCCATCATGTCGCCGACGGCGAAGATCTCCGGGTGGCCCGGCACGGTGCAGTCGGGGTTGACCAGCAGGCGGCCGGCCCGGTCGGTCTTCGCGCCGGTCGCCTCGGCCAGCTGCCTCGACAGTGCGGGCGCGGCCACGCCGGCGGCCCAGATCTTGGTCAGCGACTCGATGCGGTGCCGGCCGTTCTTCGTCTCGACCTCGATGCCGGTCTCGTCGACGTCGACGACCTTCGTCTCCAGCTCGACCTCCACGCCCATCCGGTGCAGCTGGCGCAGCGCCTTGGTGGACAGATGGTCGCCGAACGTGGACAGGACGGTGGGGAGCGCATCGATGAGGATGATGCGCGCCTTGCGGGGGTCGATGCGGTCGTACTGCCCCGGCAGGTGGCGGTGGGCGAGCTCGGCGATCTGCCCGGCCATCTCGACGCCGGTCGGGCCGGCGCCGACCACGACGAAGGTGAGCCAGCGCTCGATCGCGGCCGGGTCGGTCTCCAGCTCGGCGAGCTCGAAGGCGCCGAAGATGCGCCCGCGCAGCTCCAGCGCGTCGTCGATGCTCTTCATGCCGGGCGCGTTCTCGGCGAAGCCGTCGTTCCCGAAGTACGACTGGGAGGCTCCGGCCGCCACGATCAGCGTGTCGTACTCGACGGTGTAACTGGTCCCGGGGGCGACGGCGGTCACGACGCGCCGGTCGGGATCGACCTCGGTCACCGTCCCCAGCAGCACCTTGACGTTCTGCTGGCGCTTGAGCACCTCGCGGATCGGGGGTGCGATCTCGCCCTCGGACAGGATGCCGGTCGCCATCTGGTACAGCAGGGGCTGGAACAGGTGGTAGGTGGTCCCGTTGATGAGGGTGACGTCGACCGGCGCGTTGCGCAGCGCCTTGGTGGCGAACAGGCCGCCGAATCCGGCGCCGACCACGACCACGCGATGCCGCTGCTGCTCTGCCATGTACATCTCCCGATGGGTGCGGTTGATCGTACACATCAAGTACACCACCGCGGGTGCCGCTGCGCGCTGTGTCCTCGGCGACGTTTGCCCAGGATGCCGACATCTTCCCTAGGGCAGAAGACCGCGCACGTAGGCCGCCTGGCCCATGTGCTGCGTGTCGTCGTCCCACACGCTCACCAGCCGCACGCCGAGCGATACCGGCGGGTCCCAGCGCTCGTCCACGATCACGTCGAGGTCCTCCGGCGACAGCTTCTCCAGGAACGCGATCGTGCGCTCGTGGACGGCGTCGAAGTACGCGATCAGGGCGTCCGGGCTCTCCGCCCGCACGGTGGCCACGTCCGCGGCCGTGTGCCCGTAGCCGGTGTTGCCCGGGTCCGGGTCGAGCCCGAACCGCCCGGCGAAGTCGCCGGTCACCCACAGCTCCTCGGCGCCGTCGATCAGCTCGGTGAGGTGGCTGTCCTGCACCCGGGTCAGGTGCCAGACCAGCCACCCGATGGTGTTCGCCCCCGGCGCCGGCGCCCACCGCAGCTGCTCGGCGGTCAGCCCGTCAACCGCGTCGTGCACCAGCTCCGGCAGCCGCCCGAAGCCCTCGATCAGCAGCTCGTTGACCTGCATCGCCCGTTCTCCCCCTCGTGGCACGTTTCCGGGATTTGATCACCCCGCCGGGTCCGTAACGTTCTACCCATCGCAAGGCACACCAAAAAATAAACCTTGAAGGGGAAGAACATAATGAGCGAGTACGGCGAGATCGAGACGGCCCAGGAGAGCGGCGAGCTCGAGGAGCTGCACACCACCGCGGGCAGCGAGCAGGACTACCAGTCGGACTTCGGCGTGTACGCGCAGGACACCGCGTCGGCCGAGAACACCAGCTTCGAGCAGGGCCACCACATGGCGTACGAGGACCCGTCGGGCGCCCGCTACGAGGAGACCGACTACGTCAGCTACGACCACTCCGCGGTCGAGACCGACAGCGTCTTCGCCGCCGAGGGCTCCGAGTCGGCGTCGTCCTCCGAGTTCGCCACGATGGACGCGCTGCGCGCCCAGTTCGAGTCGGCGTTCGCCCAGGGCACGGTCGCCTCGAACTGATGCCATTTCGCTGAACGGCCCGCTCGGTGCATCTTCCCGAGCGGGCCGTCGGCCTATTTGCAGTCGTTGGTGAACGTCGCGCGACCGGAGCTCTGGCGCACCGGCGCGGTCTGGTGGCGGGCACCCCGCAGCCGGACAGGACCGCGGTCGTCAGGAGGAGAGCGAGGCACCTGCGCACCGCCGCATCCTAGGGTTCAGGCGGTGATCGCGGGAGCCTTGCGGAGCCGGACGCCCTCCAGCATGGCCGCGGGGCCGCCGCCGAACGAGGTCAGGCGGCGCTGGATCGGGCGGGGCAGTCTGGGCAGCAGGCGGATCGCCTGGGCCATCGCCCACAGCTGGGTCGTGCTGCGCGGGATCAGCGTCGCCATCACCGCCGGCCCGATGCGGCGGCTGTGCGCCACCGGGTCGGCCATCGCCCGTTGGTACGCCGGCAGTGCCACCCGGTGGTCGCCGCCCGCCGCGGCCAGCTCCGCCGCGAGCACGTAGCCGCCGACCAGCGCGATGCTGGTGCCGCCGCCGACCGCCGGCCCCGGCCCGTAGCCGGCGTCGCCCACCAGCGCGATCCGGCCGCGCGACCACGAGTCGAGGCGGATCTGGCTGATCGAGTCGAAGTAGAAGTCCTCGGCCGCGTCCAGGTGCTCGAGCAGCCGCGGCACCTCCCAGCCGAGGTCGGCGGTCAGCGACCGGAGCAGGCGCCGCTGCTCGCCGCCGTCGCGGTGGTCGTAGGCCAGCTCCCGCTCACTGCGGATCATGATGACCACCCTGGCCCGGTCGGGGTGCCGCGTGGGATAGACGGCGACCGCCCGGTCGACCGCGTTGTGGGCGTGGACGACGCCGCCCAGCCCGAGGAGGTCGGGCACGGTGAAGACCGCGAGATAACCGCCCAGGAAGTGTCGGTACCGCGATTCGTCGCCGAACGCGAGCCGCCGCACGCCGGAGTGCAGTCCGTCGGCGCCGACCACCAGGTCGTAGCTCTCCCGGGTCCCGTCGTCGAACGTCACGTCCACGGCCGGGCCCGTGTCGGTCATCGCCGCGATGGTGGTGCCGAAGCGGTACTCCACCTCCTCCCGTGTCGCCTCGTGCAGGATCGCGGCCAGGTCACCCCGCATGATCTCGACGTGCCGGTCGGAGATCCCGGCCAGCAGCTGCGCGGCGCGGATCGTGACCGGTCGCTTGCCCGGCCGGTGCAGGGTCATCTCGTCGGTCTGGGTGCGCTCGCGCTCGACGGCGTCGAGCAGCCCCATCCGCTCGATCACCTCGACGGCCGGCCCGAGCACGTCGACGGGCTGCCCGCCGTCGCCGGTGCGCAGCGAGGCGGTCCGCTCGACCACCGTCACCCGGTACCCCGACCGCCGCAGCCAGTAGGCGAGCACCGGCCCGGCGACGCTCGCCCCCGAGATCAGCACGTGCATGACTCCCCCTTCGTCGTTTGCTTACCTACCGGAAGGTAAATGCTGACCGACCGGTAAGTCAAGTAAGCTCGGCGGGTGCCGAGACCGAGAACGAGCGAGACCGCCGACCGCATCCAGGCCGCCGCGCTGGAGCTGTTCGCCGAGCGGGGCGTGCAGCAGGCGAGCCTGCGGGACATCGCCGAGCGGGTGGGCATCACCAAGCCCGCGCTGTACTACCACTTCGCCTCGCGCGAGGAGCTCATCCGCAGCCTGGTGCAGCCGCTGGTCGACGACGTGGCGGAGGTGCTGGACGGCCTGGAGTCGGCCGGCCGGCCGGGCGACCCGCGCGAGATCCTCGGCGCCTACTTCGACGTGACGTACCGGCACCGCGCGATAACGGCGATCATCATGGCCGACCCGAGCATCCTGGCCCACCTGGACCTGGTGACCGCGGTGGAGTCCTGGCGCCGCCGCCTGACGACGTTGCTGGTGGGCCCCACCCCCACCCTCGCGGAACGGACCAGGATCGCGATCGCGATCGGCGGCATGAGCGACTGCACGGCGATGTTCGCCGATGTCCCGGGGGAAGATCTGCGCCATGCGGTGCTGGACGCGGTGAGCGCGACACTGGGCCTGCCTTCCCGCTAGGCTCGGTGCCTCCGACGTACGCCGAGGGGGTCCTTCGTGAACCAGGCGCCGCCATCGCCGGACGACACCCCTCCCTTTCCGCCTTCCGTCGCGTTGACGGGGGAGATCGTGGATCCCTCCGCCGGTACAACCGGATCCACCGCTTCTTGGTCCACTGTGGATGCTCGGGCGGTGGCGGCCCGGGCGGCGCTGCTCGCGGGGGCGGCGGGGCGCCAGACGGTCAAGGGCGCGAAGCGGGTCGGATCGAGCATCGGCAATTTCTTCACCGGCATGGGGTACGTGTTCCTCGGCGCCGGCCGCTTCCTGCGCAGCCCGCGGCTCTGGCTGCTGGTGCTCGTGCCGCTCGGACTGACCGCGCTCGCGATCTTCGGGCTGCACGAGGCGACCACGGCGCTCGCGAGGGCGCTGATCGACTGGCTCGTGGGGTTTGTGGACGGGTGGCCCACGGCGATCAGCCGGACGATCGAGGTACTGCTCTGGATCGGTGTAACGATCTTCTTCCACGCCGCGATGACGGCGCTGACCGTGCCGTTGACGATGCTGTTCGGCGCCGCGTTCTTCCCGTTCATCACGCGCGCCGTCGTCGGCAAGGACCCCAAGCCGCCCGCATGGCACCGCGCCGCCGGCGTCTGCCTGCGCCAGACGATCGTCGTCACGGTCGTACTGCAGCTCGGCTGGCTGGTGATCGTCCCGCTGCTGTGGATCCCCGGCCTGAACGTGGCGGCGGCGCTCGCGGTCGGCGTGGTGTTCAACGGTTACCTGATCGGCCTGCTGGTACTGACCGTGCCCATGCACCACCACGGCGTCGCCCGGCTGGGCGAACAGTTCCGCTTCGCGTGGCGCCACCGTTCGTTCACGCTCGGGTTCGGCGTGATGAGCCTGGGGGCGCTGCTCGTCCCTGTGCTGCTGGTGCGGCTGCTGCTCGTACTGCCGGTCTCGCCGCTGGCCGTGACCCCAGGCGTCGCGCTGTACCTGGTCACGGCCCCGTCGGTGCTCGTCGGCGGCACTCTGCTCTTCGGGCGGATCACCGGCTCGGCCGCTGCACGCTCAGCTCCCACGGGCGCCGTGGCGCCTTGGGCCGGCCCGATGCCCCCTTACGGCACGCCCGCGGCTGGTCATGGAGCACCCGGCTCGGCGTACGGCGCGCCAGGTTCCATGCCCGGTTCCGTGTATGGCGCGCCGGGTTCCGTGCCCGGCTCGGCGTATGGGTCGCCCGGGTCCACATATGCCGGCCCCGGCTCGGCGCCGGGTTCCGCGCCCGGTTCCGTGTATGGCGTGCCGGGTTCCGCGCCCGGCTCGGCGTATGGGTCGCCCGGCTCCCCGTATGCCGGCCCCGGCTCGGAACCCGGCACGTCGGCACCTCGCTGGCGCCAGCGCTGACCCCACCGGTTCTGATGCATCAACCTCGATGCATCAATTTTGATGCATCTGTCTCGATGCATTGTTCTTGACGTATCGGCCTTGATGTATCAGAGGCGATGTATCAGAACTGATGCATCAGAACTGATCGGGGCGGCGCGCTGCGTGGAGCGGTCACTCGGGAGTGCGCTGCAGCCTCGCCACCTCGCGGAAGACTCGTTTGAACGCGGCGTACGCCTCCGGGCCGACGGCCTCGGCGTGGTGGCGTTCGATGTCGCTGACGATCTCGTCCGAGTGGCGCATCATGTCGAGGCCCAGCTCCGTCGGGACGACCAGCTTGGCCCGGCGGTCCTGCGGGTCCGGCCGCCGCTCGACGTACCCGAGCTCGACCAACTCGTCGACCAGCGTGCTGATCACCTGCTTGTGCTGCCCCGACAGCGCCGACAGGGTGGCGGCCCGGGTGCCGTCGGCGTCGACGTACGCGAGCACCGCCCCGTGCCGCGGCCGCAGGCTGGCGTGGCCCGCCTCGCCGAGCCGGCGGAACAGCTCCTTCTGCAGCGCGAACAACACCTGCGCGGACAGCATCCCCAGGTCCGGGTCGTTCCGCTTGCGCTCGCTCCGCGTGTTCACCCTCTCAGAATAGTCATGATTGGTGACCAACGCCCTTCATACACATGTTCTATCCACAGGCTGTGGATAGAACATGTGTATGAACACGCGCACTTATCCACAGGGGCAGCTGTGGATAACCGCGGACGAGGAGCGGGCGGCCTGCTCCACCTCGGCGAGCATCGCGTCGCGGCGGGCCGCGTCGATCAGGGTGCCCCTCGTGATCACCGCGTGGACCCGTCTCGTGTTGCGGATGTCGCGGAGCGGGTCCGCGTCGAGGACGACCAGGTCGGCCAGGCCGCCGGGGCGGACGGTGCCGGAGCCGAGCCCGAGATACTGCATCGGATCCCGCGTGGCGGCCAGCAGCACCCGCATCGGGCTCAGGCCTGCGCGGACCAGCAGTTCGAGCTCGTCGTGGAGGCTGAAGCCGGGAAAGCAGTACGCGCTGCCGGTGTCCGTGCCGGCCAGCAGCGGCACCTCGGCCGCCGCGGCGGCGCGCACGAAGCGCTGGCGGTGGCCGAACAGCTCGGCGTCCTGGGCGGTCCGCCCGCCACGGCCTAGCCCGGCAGGCCCGGCGAGCCCGGCAAGTCCGGCAAGCCCGGCCTCCCACGCCGCCCGGACCTCCGCCGGTACGTATCGCAGCCGCTCGTCATCGGTGTCGACCGATGCTGGGAGATCGACGACGCGGTGCATGGTGAGCGTCGGGGTCAGATGCGAGTCGTTGCGCGCGAGCCGGTGGAAGACGTGGGCGGCCCGCCGGTCGTCGAACGTGCGCGCGGCCCGCAGCTCCAGCGGATGGATCGCCCGGAACCAGCCGTCGGCGTCGCCCGGCTCGATCCGGATCGCGCGCAGCGCCCGGCGAATCGAGTCCTCGTCGGCGGACGTCGAGCACCACACCGTGAACAGGTGCTCGAAGCTGCGCTGCCCGACGTCGCTGGCGACCGTGACCGGGACGTCGTCGGGGCAGTGGCCGGCGAAGTCGAGCCCGACCCGGCGCGTCTCGTCGGCGATCGCGGCGTACGACTCGGCCGACAGTCGCGTGTACACCTTGACGAAGTCGGCGCCGTCGACCGCCGCCCGCTTGACCGCCGCGCGGGCCTCGCCGGCGTCGGCCACGTCGAGATACGGCACGCCGCGCCCGGCCAACAGGGACGGCGACCCGTCGAGGACCGGGCTCGCGATCACCGAGCGCGGGCCGGGCAGCATGCCGGCGTCGACACGCCGCCGCAAGTCGTGCAGTGCCGGATGACCGGACATCTCGCGTACCGTCGTGACACCGTTGACGACATACAGCGGCGGATCGATGGCCTCGTCGCCCGAACTGTGGACGTGCATGTCGACGAGCCCGGGGATGACGAACCGCCGACGCCCGTCGATGACGGCGGCGGCGCTGGGCACCCGCGTCTCGCGCGCCGGCCCGACGGCGGCGATGCGCCCGCCGTCGACGACCACCGTCATCCGGCGCTGCGGCGGCGCGCCGGTGCCGTCGATGACCGTCGTGTCGAGGATGGCGATCGGCGTGCCGCTCGCCGCCGGCTCGGCCCGCGCCGGGGTGCCCACGCCGGCCGCGAGCCCGACGCCGAGGCCGGTGCCGAGCAGCCCGCGCCGCGAGAACAGGTGCGTCATCGGTGAGGTCCCTTCCGTGGGGGCGCGACACCGTCGACTCTCCTCCGGTACAACTGCCGAGTCAGACCTGCTGGGCACCGTCTTCGGGTAGGGTCAGCACCCGTTTCCTCTCACGATGCTCTGGTGAGCGTGTGAGTGGATGTCCCGCCTTGCGGTGGGACGGTCCCGGTCTGACCCGCTGACCCGCGCATACACGGCGACCGTTTCAGCAACAGGAGCGGCGGTCGCGGCCGGGTCAACCAGGATCAGCCTGTCAACCCCTCGTGCGGGCACCGGCAGCTTGTCCTCCCGGAACCAGCGATACGCAGTGACGTGGTGAACGCCCTGACGCTCCGCCCACTCCGTCAAGTTCACTAATGCCTCATAGCGCATCATCAAGCACTGGCTGCTAATAGCTACTGGTAGCCCTCTTGGAGTTCCCGATATGCACCGATCACTGCCTGCGTGCGCTCGGCGAGGTCCTGCGCCGGATCGGGGGCCAGGGGGTCGGGCGGCGCGATCCGGCCGAGCACGAGATCGGCGCGCTGAATCGACCTGCGCGCGTTGCGGACCACCTGCTCGTCGCGCACGAACGCCCGGCACTCCGCGGCCAGCGTTTCGAGCGCGGTCAGCCGGCGTTCGATCTCGCGGTACACCGGAATCCGCGAGTCCTCGACGACGCTGATCCGGTCCTCCAACTCGTCGCGCAGCCCGGTCCGCTCGGGCACCTCCACCCGCGCCTGCTCGAGCTCGGCGACCTGCTCGCGCAGCACGGCGTGATCCCGCAAAAGCCCCGCGAGCGCCCATAATGATGCGGACAACTCGTCCCGCGGGCTGTCCAGCCGCACGAGCGGCGCGAGGTGCGGCCAGCTGCGCGCCGTCTGCCGCGCGGCCGTGAGGGCCCGCCCGAAGATTCCCGCCTCCGGCCCGGCGTCGAGCAGGCGGTGCCGGCTGTTCCAGGCATCGACTTCGGCCGTTTCCCGGCGCACGTACCGCCGCCCGACGACGGCCACGCCGGCGATCCCGGCAGGGACCCCGATCCAGGGCGTGACGAGCGCGGAGAGCGCGACGGCCACCCCGGCCGTGACCACGAACCCGGCCCCGGTGAGGAACTGCGCGGCGGCCAGCTCGGTGGCCGGCCGAACCCCGTCGAACCCGTTCCCGCGCGATCGGAACTCGACGATCCCGTCGCATTCCTCCCGCTCGACGCCGTGCTCGAACCCAGGCTCGTCAAGCGCAACGAGACACCGCCCAGCCTCGTCAACCACGACGAACAACACAGCGCAACTGTATCGATTCGCGCCCTCCCGGCCGACATGGCGGACGGCCGGGAGGGCTTCAGTCGGCGGGGACGGTGGTGAGGGTGTATGCCTCGGCCGGGTAGACCAGCGCCGGGTGGCCGGGTACGGAGATCTCGAAGACGGGGAGGCCGGGTGACCAGCCGTGGGCCTCGGCCTCGGGCCGGGTGGCCGGGCGGGCGTTGACCTCGGCGCCGGCGGGGAGGGCGACGGTGGCCTTGTCGAGGGGGGTGCGGACGGAGGCCGTGCGTCCGCGGCCGGTGCACAGCAACCCTTCGCGCACGAGTTCGGCGATGGCGGCGCGGACCGTGTCGCGTTTGCAGTTGAAGGCGGCGGCGATGTCGTGCTCGCTGGGCAGGTTGGCGCCGGGCGGGAAGTGGCGGGTGGTGATGCGCCGGCGGAGCTCGTCGGCGACGTCCAGGTACTTGGCGGTTGCCATGACGGAACTATAGGGCCATAGGGCCACTGACGGCTAGGGGGCGAAAAGGACCGGGGGCCGGCCGGCAGGCCGGCCCCCGGGGCCGTAGGCAAGCGGAGCGGCTAGTCGACGTAGAGGTTGACCACCGCGCTGATCGGGAGGGCCACCATCACCAGCAGGAACGCCAGTAGGGCCGCCGCCGCCTTCTGCTGCTGCTCGTGGATCGTCTTCAGCGTGCACTCGCCGGTCAGGACGAACCAGTCGATCACGTAGCGGGCGATGTACAGGCCCACGTACGCAACGCCGAGCGCCATGCCGAAGCCGGCGAAGCTCTCCGGCCACGTGGTGAAGTCGCCCGCCATGGCGCCGTAGAGGATCAGGCCGACCGAGGCCAGGACGGCGCCGCTCTCCAGTGCCTCGGTCACGCCGCCGGCGGCGATCGCCTGGCGGAGGTTGCCGCGGACCACCAGGGCGTGCAGGTAGAAGGCGATCACCAGGCCCGCGATGCCGGCCGCGGTGAAGGCCAGGGTGGCCAGGAGGGCCGTGCGCAGGTCGGGGGCCGTGCCCACGAACGTCGCGCGGACCACCAGGCCCAGACCCAGGTAGAAGCCCAGGCGGACCAGGGCCATCGGCAGCGGGATCTGGTCCAGTTCGTTCAGCTTCGTCGGGCGGGTGCGCAGCAGGATGATGTCGGTCAGGACGAAGCCCAGCACCGCCAGTACCGTCGCCCACACCAGGCCGCCGCCGACCCAGGCCAGCGAGCTCCACTTGTCCAGGTCCTGGCCGACCAGGCTGGACACGCCGACGACCTGCACGAACACGAAGCCCACGCGCTGGAGCAGGTAGGCCCAGTTGGACGCTATCCACAGCTCGTCGTGGTCGTCGAAGGACGTGAGGGCGTTCAGCAGCCACCAGCCGCCGCCCACGCCCACCACCACGATGAGCACCTGGAGCACCGCGATCAGGGGAGCCAGATCGTTCATGGCTGTCGTTTCTCCTCGGCCGGCACGTAGTCAGCCGGAATGGTCGATGGTGTGGGGGACGAAGTGGCTCAGATTGTCGGTCACCAGGCCGGCGCTCTCGCGGATGCCGAGGCCCGCGGGTTCGCCGTCGATCATCCAGATGCCGAGGACCGGATGCCAGGTGGCGCCGCGCTCGTCGGGGAAGGCAGGCAGCGGGGCGTAGGTCTGGCAGACGAACGGGCCGTCCTCGTACGGGCCCGGCGTGGTCAGCCGGACCTGGCCGTCGACGACGATGGAGACGTTGGCGCCCTCCCGGCCGAGCAGCGGCTTGCGCACGTAGTCGGTCATCCAGGAGGGACGCTCGTGCTCGAAGTACGCCGGCAGCACCAGATCCCGCCGCAGCGGGTCGTCGGCGTACATCTCCCACAGCACCGGCAGGAGTCCCTTGGTGCTCCAGAGCATCTTGTACGGCGGCTCGATCCACGCGGTGCTGTCCCGCGCGGGGTCGGCCATGTCGCGGAAGCACTGCCGGGCGAAGCGCTCCGTCGTCATCCATTCCCAGGGGTACAACTTGAACAGCACGTGGATGCGTTCGCCGTCGGCGTCGAAGAAGTGATCGCCCGCGACGACGTCACCGGCACCGATCTGGTTCATCCACAGGAACTTCACCCGGCAGCCGAGGGGCTCGAGAGCCTGGCGGGCGGTCTCCATGAGGTACTCGGTGTTGAAGAGATCCTCGCCGCTCTCGTCCGAGTCGTCGCACGCGAAGTGGATCGTGAGGTTCGGCGGGAGGTGTGGGCGCGACTGGCGGAGCCGGCCGATGTTGCGGATCCAGGCGGTGATGAGCCGCTCGTGCACTGCATTCCACTGGTCCTTGCCCTGTCCGGTCTCGGTGTGCCAGTACCACTGCATCACCGCTGACTCGGGCAGAGCCGTGGGCGTGTCGGCGTTGAACTCGAGCAACTGCGGGCGCGAGCCGTCGAACCGCACGTCGAACCGCGCATAGACGCTCGGCGAGAAGTCGCCGCGGGAGCGCCCGCCGGGCTCGGTCTCGTCGTCGTACCACGTGCGGGCGATCTGCTCCCAGGCGAACTCGGGGATGCCGAGCCGGCCCAGCATGTAGTTGTCGAGCATGTGGTCGCCGGCGGCGACGCACATCTCGAACAGTGTCTCGGCGTCGGTGTGCAGCTGCTCGATCTCGGCCGAGGTGAAGTCGTAGAACGGGCCCTCGCGCCAGTACTCCACGATCTCACCCGTCGGGCCGGGCGTCTCGTTGTAGAGAAGCCCCTGCTCGACGATGGTCTGCCGATAGTTGGGCCGGACCGCACCGTTGGGGATCCGGCGCACGTCAGCCGCCCGACTTGCCGGACTTGCTGCTGCTCCCGCCGCTGCCGAACCCGCCGGACACCACGTGGCCGTTGCTGACCTTGCCGGTGGCCGGCAGCCCGGCGGCCGTGCGGCCGGCCGAGTCGTTGTACGCGATGCGGGTGCCGCCCTTGAGCTTCTGGCCCGGCTTCATCCCGCGCGGGTAGGAGCCCGAGTAGAAGAAGTAGCCGTCACGCCCGTCGCAGCGGCTGTCCTCGACGATCACGCCGTTGCGGTCGCCGCAGTACACCCGCCGATCGCTGCTGCCGCACGCGGCGGTCAGCCCGGCACTCGCCGCCAATGATGCCAACGCGAGGTAACTGCGGCTCAGGGGTACCGCGGTCGATCGCCTCATAGGCAGCCACGGTAGATGACCATCGCAAGTTATGGGTGTCGACAAAACGGCAGGGCGAGTGCCACTTTCGGCCAGGTCACCGCTCGGCCGGCTGCTCCTGCTCATCCACTGGCTGCTCCTGCACGTGCGGCCGGGGCGATCCGGCGAGCTCGTGCTGGAGGGCGGTGAGGTCGGTTGGCGGGCTGAAGTACTTCAGCTCCCGGGCGATCCTGGCCTGCTTGGCTTTGGCTCGTCCACGTCCCATGCCTGCTCCCCGTGTCTGCCCGGTCGCTCGACGACCGCTGTGAAGAGTCCGCTCGTGGGCGCAACATTACAACGCCGCGGCCGCTGCCGACGAGCGGACTTTTCACTCGGGCTCGTGTCGGTCGGCTATTGGACCGAACGTCGATGGCGGGGGTCAGGCGACGGCGTGGCGGAGGGTGCCCGTGAAGGGCTGGTGGCCGGTTCGGGTGACGGTGCAGACGAAGCTGCGCACCACCTCGCCGGGGTCGCCGTTCTCGAACCACCATAAATAGCCCGAGGTGTACTGCGGATCGGCGCCGCCCAGCCAGGCGTTCGCGGCTGGCGGGCAGCGCTGGTCGTTGAGGGCGTCGACCTGGTCCAGGGTCGGGAGGGTCGAGAACTGGGTGGTCAGGCTGTCGACCCGGGTGACCTCATCGGTGTGCGGGCCCGAGCACGGGACCAGGGCCGCGCTGTGCAGGTCGTGGGTCTCGGCCAGGCAGGAGCCGACGACGAGGCGGGCGAAGACCTCCGGTTGGTACGCATTCTCGCCCGCCGGAAGGGTCGTCGACGCCGTCCACGGCAGCTTCCGGGGCAGTGCCGAAGCCGGGACCGAAGCCGGGACCGAAGCAGGCGGCGGAGCAGCGGAAGCCGGAGCGGCCGCCGGGGATGGGACGAACGCAGGCGGGGCGGCAGTGCGGTCGTCGCGGGAGGTCGTCCGCAGCGCGCCCGCCGCGAACCCGCACATGACCAGCGCCAGCAGCATCCCCAGCACCGTCGTGACGCCGATCAGGATCGAGGCGGTCGGGGACCAGCGCGGCACCTGGCGCCGCACGGGCGGGCGCGCCGGAGCGGGTGGGGTCCAGGTGCGCCACGGCGCCGGGGCGTGCGCCGGCGTCGGCGACACGTGCCGCCGCATGTCGTCCTCGCGGCGCTTCGCGGCCTCGACCCACTCCTGGTCGAACACCTCCTCCGGCTCCTCCACGGCAGCGATGCTAGAGCCGATCTTGGCCGGAGGGCATCGGTGCGAGCGAAGGTTCGTCTGGCGTTCAGGTCGCCGCTTCGCGCAGGGCCGCGGCGAGCAGCCGGGCCGGCGGCGACAGCGGGCCCGGCAGGTGGGCCAGCAGCACCCGGCGCCGCTCGTCCGGCCCGCCGCGCACCGGCAGCACCCGCACCCCGGCGGGGGCCAGCGGGGCCAGCGAGAGGGGCACCGTCGTGATGCCCGCACCCGCCGCGACCAGGGACAGCTTGGCCAGCCAGTCCCGCGCGGTGTGCGCGATCTCCGCGCGCTCGCCCAGGCCCGGCCACACGCCCATGAGCTGCTCGTCGCGGGCCGGCGGGCCGGCGATCCAGCGCTGGCCGCGCAGGTCGTCGAGGTCGATCGCGTCGCCCGCGGCCAGGGGTGAGGAGATGGGCACGGCGACGCGGAGGGTGCGTTCGGCGAGCACCGTCACGGCCAGGGGCGGCGAGCCGGCGTCCAGCGGGCGGTACGGCGGGGCGGCCGCCAGCACCGCCAGGTCGACGGTCCCGGCCCGCAGCGCGCGGACGAGCGACGTCGTGCTGCCCTCGCGGGTGGTCACGGCGACGCCGGGGTGCGTGCGGCGCAGGTCGGCGACCGCCCGGGGTACCAGAGAAGCCCCCGCACTCGTGAACCAGCCGAGCCGGACCGCACCCGCGTCCGCCGGGCGGCCGGCCAGCTCGCGCGCCGTCGCGGCGAGCTCGTCGAGGACGACCGCGGCGCGCCGGAGCACGATCTCGCCCGCGGGGGTGAGCCGCACGCCGTCGCGCCGGCGCTCCAGCAGCGCGGTGCCGGCGGTCCGCTCCAGGCCGGCGATCTGCCGCGAGACGGCCGACTGCGTGTAGCCCAGCGCGGTGGCCGCCGCCGTGAACGTGCCGCGCTCGGCGACCTCGCGGAACACCCGCAGCGCGACCAGCGAGAAGTCCATGACGGATACGCATACCAGGTGTGCCGTACTTTCGTGGCCCGCATGCCCGGGGAAACCTAGCGTCGGGAGCATGACGACTGCCTTGATCACAGGAGCCAACCAGGGGCTCGGGTTCGCGCTCGCGGCCGAGCTGGCCGCCCGGTTGCGGCCGGACGACCGGGTCCTGGTCACGGGGCGCAACCGGGAGCGCGTGGAAATGGCGGCGAAAAGCATCGGGAAAGAGGCCCGGGTCCTCGACGTCACCGACGCGACCGCGGTCAGCGCCCTGGCCGAGGAGCTCGGCCAGGTCGACCTCGTGTTCTCCAACGCGAGCGCCATGCTCACCCCGGACCGCACCCAGGAGGAGCAGGCCGACGAGTTCATCGCGGTCGCCAACGGCGGCGCCCAGGCGATCCTGCGCGAGTTCGGCCCGATCCTGCGGCCGGGTGGCCGGCTGATCGTGGTGGCGAGCAGCCTCGGCACGCTCGGCGGGCTCGACCCGCGGCTGCGCCCGCTGTTCGACGACGGCGTCACGCTGGACGACGTCGAGCGCGCCGTCGAGGGCTGGCGCCGCGCGATCCACGACGGCACCGCAGCGCAGCAGGGGTGGCCCCGATGGATCAACGTGCCGTCGAAGGTGGCGCAGGTGGCCGCGGTACGGGCGGTCGCCGCCGGGCGTCGCCGCGCCGACCTGGCCACGGAGACGCTGGTCGCCGCGGTCTGCCCGGGCCTGGTCGACACCCCCCTGTCCCGTCCGTGGTTCGCGGACTTCTCGCGGGCCCAGTCACCGGCGAAGGCGGCCGGCCGGCTCCTCGACGCCGTCCTACCGTTCGACCCGGCGCTGTACGGCGAGCTCAGCCGCTTCGGCCGGGTCCTCGACTGGCACGGCGACTCATTCGGTGATCTCGATCGGCACGCCACCGTTCGATAGGTTGGCGATCGCGACCCGCCCGTCGGCGGCCACGGCCATCCACGTCAGCACGGTGGGGCCGAGCGGGGCCGTCGCGGGCACCTCGAAGCGCATCCGGAAGGTCAGTGCGCTGTGGCGGGGGACGCTCTTCGCCGCGCAGTTGAGCCGGTACGTCGTCTTGAGGCCCGCGATCGTCTGCTGGTAGGCAGGGCAGGGCTGGAGGCTGAACGCGCGGGGGAACGCGTTGCGCACGGTGACGTCATAGACGAGCGCCGTACCGCGGCGCACCGTTCCCGGCGCCGACATGGTGACCGTCAAGGGCGCGTTGATGAGCGGCGCCTGGACGTACCACGGGCTCGCCGCGTAGCCGCACCCCGGCGCCAGGTCGACCGGCACCTCGCGGCCGCCGGCGATGATCCGCGGGTGCTGGTACCGCGGCGCGGCGCACGGCTGGACCTCGACGTCGATCCGTGCGGGCTCGCCGGGGTCGATCGTGGCGGGTGCCTGGTCGAAGCCGTGCCGGAGCGGCAGGGTGCCGGTCAGCGTGACCCGGGCGCCGGTGGCGATCTCCGTGGCGACGATCGAGGACGGGCCGGCGAGCGTGCACCGTTCGATGCGGTTGTTGGCGATCAGGACGGTGAAGGTGTCGCCGGTCTGCTCGTGCCAGGCCTCGTTGCCGAGGGCGTCGTCGGTGCAGGGCTTCGCGTCGGGCCGCGGGTCGCGGCGGTCGAGCTCGGGCAGCGCGGCCGGCTCGGCGACCCACTCGAAGACCGTCTGCGCCGGTGGCGCGTCCATGGTCGCCGGCCGGAGCAGGGCGGCGCCCACGAGCACGATGACGACCGCGGTCGCGCTGAGGATGATGGTGTACCGCCGGTGCCGCCGGCGGCGGACCCCCGCCTGCACGCGCTGCACCGGCTCGGCCCAGCCCTCCGGCGAATGCCGGCCGTCGGCGAGCTCCCGGCGCACGAGCTGCTCAATGTCCATCGGCCGCCGCCTCCATCCGCATGCTGTCGCGCAGCTTCTGCAGCGCGCGTGAGGTGTTGCTCTTGACGGTGCCGACGGAGCAGCCGAGCACCGCGGCGGCCTGCGCCTCCGACAGGTCGTCGTAGTACCGCAGGACAAGCACCGTCCGCTGTTGCCGGGGCAATGCCCGAATGGCCTGCCAGAGCCCGTGGTCGGCCGGCTCGGGGTCGACGTGGACGACCTCGGGCACCCGGTCGGTCAGCCGCTCGCGGCGCAGGGCCCGGCGGCGGTTGAGGTACTGGTTGACGATGATCCGCCGCACGTAGACGCCGGGCTCGTCGGTGCGCTGCACCCGCTTCCAGGCCATGCCGGTGCGCTCCAGCGCGTCCTGCACCAGGTCGGCCGCGAGCTGCTCGTCACCGCTGAGCAGATACGCGAAGCGCAGCAGCTCGCGGTGCCGGTCCCGCACGTACTCGGCGAAGGACGGCGGCGCTTCCCAGCTCGGCATGCCCGAAGGACACCACAGCCGCCGGAAAGGTTGCGTCCCCTTTACGAAGCCGCCGGGATGCTGAACTCCGCGAGGAAGTGGTCCTTGCCGTGCTCCCACGAGTCGAGCGCACGGTCGGCGAACGAGCGCATCGTCGTGCAGACCTCCTCGACCGGCTCCAGCAGCGTCAGCGTCTCCGGCTCCTCCAGCCCGGCGATGACCCGCGCCGACAGCCCCTGCCGGGCCAGCCGGAGCAGGTCGCGGGCCAGGTCCTGGACCAGGTGCGGGCCGATTGTCGCGGACAGCCCCTTGACGGCGATCTCGGCGCTGGCCCGGTCGAGGTCGGCCGCGGTCAGGCCGGACAGCAGGTCGTCGGCGGCGCGCCGGGCGGCCGGGTCGTAGGCGAGCCCGGTCCACAGCGCGGCGCCGGCGCCGAACCACGGCCACGGCGGCGCGTCCGCCAGGCGCAGCTCCAGCGTCCGGCGGACCCGCACGTGCGGCCAGACCTGGCTCAGGTGCAGCTCCCAGTCGGCGGACGTCGGGTACGTGCCATCGCCGAAGCCGCGCTCGACCGCCTCCCGGAACGGGATCGGCGCGGCGGCGACGTGCGACCCACCGACGAGGCGGTAGATCATGGGCAGGCGCGCCGCCCAGTCGACCAGGTCGTCGATCCCGGCGCCGGCGTCGAGCGCGACGGCGAGCACGCCGCAGCGGCGCGGGTCGAAGTGTCGCCAGTACTGCATGCGCCGCGACATGACACCGGTCGGCGCACCACCGGCGACCGGCGAGTCGACGAACAGCGCCGCGACGACCGGCGACGCCCGCACGAGCAGGCGCAGCTTGTCCATCAGGTCCACCGAGTCGGTGTAGTCCAGCGAGGTCTGCGCGGACAGCACCAGCCCCATGACCTCGTCGGCGTAAGCGCCGTCCGGCCCGAGGCGGCCGAAGTAGTCGCGCATCACCTGCACGCGCGGCTTCGGGTTCCAGGCGATGCCGTCGGCCGCCGTGAACGGCACGATCCCGCCGCTGAGCAATGCGATCCCGTGCCGGTCGGCCAGCCCGGCGGCGAGCTGGAGGTGCGCGCGCACGTCGGCGACGGCTTCGGCGACCGTCGGGAACGGCGGCGACGAGTACTCCAGCGCCCCGCCGGTCTCGAGCGTGAACTGCGCGCCCTCGGCGAGCTCGACGCCGATCGTCTGGGCGCCCTCCGTCAACAGGCTGCCGCCGTAGGTCCGGGCGACGTCGTCGAACAGCGCGGTCGCCTGCCCGTACGTCGCGTTGCGGCGGCTGCCGCGGTCGACCAGCCCGACCTCGACCTCCAGGCCGACGCTCTCCGCCCGCCCCGGCGGCGCCTCGAAAACCCCGCGTAAATCCGCAAGCCTTAACCTCTGCTGCCCTTTCACGCCGCCTCCGCTTCGCTCCGCCGGCGCTCGCCCTCACTCCACCTATGGTGAGCGGCCTCTCCGCTTCGCTCCGAACCGCTCACGAGGCCCTCCAGCGACGTCTGCCCACGTCTGAAAGACGCTCATGGTAATCGAACGAACGTCGGAACGTAATCGTCGTCGCGGGGGACCCCTCGCTGGACTGTTGAGGATGCGTTGCAAGAAATCGGGTAAGAGCCGCAATTAATTGGCGGGACCTTGTGCAAAGCCGTGTGGCGGTCCTACTGTCACCTCACCTCATGGCGTCCGCCCAAGCCTCGAGCGTCTGACACCCCGCACGACGTTCTGACGTTCCGCCAACTCGATGCGTCTCGGCGTCCGCCGTCCCGAGAGAAACGAGTCACGATGTCACGGAGCATCACTGGAGCACCATCACGGTGGTCCGCTGCGGCGACCGCGGCCGCCGTTGGCCTCGGCGTCCTTGTCGCCGGTGGCACCGCCGCTCACGCCGCGCCGTCCGCTACGGCGGTGACGCGGGCCGCGCTCGACCCGGCGCTCGTCGCCGGGCGGGGGGCGAGCGTGGACTTCGTCGAACAGGAAGCCGAGAACGCCAAGACCAACGGCGTCGTCATCGGCCCGGACCGCACCGCCTACACCCTGCCCGCGGAGGCGTCCGGCCGCAGCGCGGTCAAGCTCACGCCCGGTCAGTGGGTGGAGTTCACGCTGCCCAAGGCCGCCAACGCGATCACGGTGCGGTACAGCATCCCGGACGCACCGAACGGTGGCGGCATCACCGCGCCGCTCACCGTGTCGGTCAACGGCGGTCAGACCAAGACCATGACGCTGACCTCGCAGTACTCCTGGCTCTACAACCAGTACCCGTTCACCAACGACCCCAACGCCGACCTGCTGCACCCGGACTGGTGGATCACCGAGTGCGGCTGCGTGCCGGCGGCCACCACGCCGACGCCGCAGATCACCAAGCCGTTCCGGCCCTTCCACTTCTACGACGAGCAGCGGCTGCTGCTCGGCAAGACGTACAAGGCCGGCGACAAGGTCAAGCTGCAGGTGCCGAACAAGAGCAACGCCGCCTGGACGGTCATCGACCTGCTCGACTCCGAGCTGGTCGGCGCGCCGAAGGTCAACCTGCTCGCGGCGAACGTGCTGTTCTTCGGCGCCGACCCGACCGGGCGGCGCGAGTCGTCCGACGCGTTCGACATGGCGATCGCGTTCGCGAAGGCGTTCCGGCTGAAGGTGTACATCCCGCCGGGCACGTACCAGGTCAACCGCCACATCGTCGTCGACAACGTGACGGTCGAGGGCGCCGGCAACTGGTACACCATCATCAAGGGCAAGGAAGTCGCGCTCTCCGAGCCGGCGCCGGACCTCTCGATCCACACCGGCGTCGGGTTCTACGGCAAGTACGCCAAGGACGGCGGCAGCAACAACGTCCACCTGTCCGGCTTCTCGATCATCGGTGACGTGCGCGAGCGCATCGACACCGACCAGGTCAACGGCGTCGGCGGCGCGATGAGCAACTCCACCATCGACGGGCTCTACATCCAGCACACCAAGGTCGGCCTGTGGTTCGACGGCCCGATGACCAACACCCACGTGAAGAACGTGACGGTCGTCGACCAGATCGCGGACGGCCTGAACTTCCACACCGGCGTCACCAACTCCAGCGTCAAGAACAGCTTCTGGCGCAACACCGGTGACGACACGCTGGCGATGTGGTCGGAGAAGACGGTCAACGCGAACAACACGTTCGACCACAACACGATCCAGACCCCGACGCTGGCCAACGGCATCGCCATCTACGGCGGCAAGGACATCACGGTCTCGAACAACCTGGTGGCCGACCCGATCCGCGAGGGCAGCGCCCTGCACCTCGGCACCCGCTTCGGCGCCGAGCCGTTCAGCGGCACGATCAACATCACCAACAACACCACGGTCCGGGCCGGCACCTACGAGCTCAACTGGAACATCGGCCTGGGCGCGCTCTGGCTGTTCGCACTGGAGAAGAACCTCGACGCGAACGTCCAGGTCGTCGGCGACCACTTCCTCGACAACACCTACAACGCGATCATGTTCGTCGCCGACTGGCCGGTGAAGGACCTGTACTCGATCACGAACGTGCACTTCAAGGACGTTCGGGTCGACGGTACGGGCACCTCGGTGGTCAGCGCCCGCGCCGCGGGTTCGGCGACGTTCGAGAACGTGGACGCCCGCAACGTCGGCGCCGTCGGCGTCAACAACTGCGGTACGTTCCACTTCACCCCGGCCGGCTCGGAGTTCTCCCTGACCGACCTGGGCGGCAACGACGGCGGCGGCACCACGGGCCCGTGGCTCGCCCCGTGGGAGCTGCCGAACACCATCACCTGCGACGACCGCCCGCCGGTCGTCGTCCCCCCGGCCCCCGCGCCGTGGTGATCAAGCAGTAGGAAAGGCGCCCGGGTTCACCCGGGCGCCTTTTTTTCCGTTTTTCTCCGGCGATGCCGCCCGGCCTGCTGGACCGGTCCGAACCGGCGGCCCGCCCGCCGGCGCTGACGTCGCGGACGGCATCGGCGGAGCCGCGGCTGGCCGACATACTGGGGCCGGGTGAGGAACCGTGGTGGGATGCGGCTGACCGGCTACACGGAACCGCCCGAAACGAGCCGGCGTGACCCCACGCCGACGCGGCGATCGAGCGCCCGGTCGCCGCTCAGCACGGCCCGCGGGCCGGCCGGGCCATCGACCCGTCCGGCCATCGCTGGAGCGTGCCGAGCGTCGCCGCCGAGGTGACCCGGAAGGGCTCCGCGAGGAGGTCGGCGAGAGCTACCGGATCACCTGAGGAACTTTTCCGTCCCTCGCCCGATCCTGTATTGCATGCGGGAGCCCATCCTCGCCGTCGACTTCGGCACCTCGTCCACGTCCGCGGCCCTGGTCCAGGCCGACGCCGTCACGCTGCTGAAGGAGCCCGCGACGGGCGCGTGGTCGTGGCCGTCGAGCGTCTTCCTCGACGGTGAGCGCCTGGTCGTCGGCACCCTGGCCGAGCGCAAGAAGCGCCTGCGCCCGGCCTGCTACCGCGCCGAGCTCAAGCGGGACCTCGGCGAGGACGCGCTGGTGGTCCTGGGCGAGCGCGCCTTCGCCGTCGTCGACCTGGTGGCGGTGACGCTGACGGCACTGCGCGAGGAGGCCGAGCGGGTCCACGGCAGGCCCGTGACGCGGGCGGTGCTGACGATCCCGGCCGGCTACACCGCGGGCGACCCGCGCCGGTCGGTGCTGCTGGACGCCGCGCGACGGGCCGGGCTCACCCCGGCCGAGCTGCTTTCGGAGCCGGTCGCGGCGGCCCTGTCCGACCCGGCGGGCGCGCCGTTCGCGCCCGGTGACGTGGTGCTCGTGTACGACCTCGGCGGCGGCACCTTCGACACCGCCCTCGTGCGCGTCACCGACGGCGGTCACGAGCTGCTCGGCCACGCGGCGCTGGACGACTGCGGCGGCCGCGACCTCGACGCCGCGGTCGTCGGGTGGCTGCGCGAGCAGGGCGGCATCGAGCCGGCTGCGGCCACCACCCTCGCCGCGCGCCGGGCCCAGGTCGAGCTGGCCGAGCTGGCCCGGGCCATGAAGCACCAGCTCTCGGCGGCGGAGGTGGCCGAGGAGGTGTTCGTCCTGACCGGCGCCGAGGTCACCCTGACCCGTGCCGACTTCGCCGCCCTCGCGATGCCGATCCTCCGGCGCACGCTCAAGCTGAGCCGCGAGCTGCTCGTCGGCGCGCCACCGATTACGGCGGTCCTCGTCACCGGGGCCAGCAGCCGGATGCCACTGATCTTCGAGACCGTGACCGGCGAGTTCGGCGCGGCTCGCCGCTCGGCCGACCCGGACCTCGCCGTGGTCCGCGGCGCCGCCCGGTTCGCGGCCGGCGCGGCCGACCGCGCGCTGACCTCGCTGCCGCGCCGGACGGATGACCCGGCCATGCGCTGGCCCCTGCCCGACGGCGGCGCCACGCTGGTTGAGCTGCTCATCACGCCGGGCACGACCGTGACGGAAGGCGATCCGGTGGCCCTGGTGCGCCCGGCCGACGGCTCGCTCTGGCAGCTCCGCTCCGGCTACGACGCCGAGGTCGCCGAGGTGGCGGTCGCTCCCGGTGCCCACTTCGTCGCCGGCGACCCGATGCTCACCCGGATCGACCGCTTCCGTCCCTGGCGGACCCCGGTCCCCGGCACGGTCGCGGGCGACGTGGCGGCCGGCGGTGGCGGGGTCTTCGTCGTCGCCGAGCGCAACCGGCGGTACACCCTGCATGCCTTCCTCGCCATCACCGGCGAGCCCCGCTGGCACCACGAGCTGGCCGCCCAGCCGAAGCTCGCGCCGGTCGTCCACGCGGGCCTGGTGCTGGTCCAGGCGGACGGCCGGCGCCTCGACGCGCTGCGCGCCGGCACCGGCGAGCGCGCCTGGTCGGTGGAGGTGCCTGACACGCCACGCTGGCAGCGGAACGCGATCACGCACGTCGCGGCCGAGCACGGGCTGGTCGCGGTCGCCGACCGGTTCGGCGCCCGGCTCTTCGGCGCGGCCGACGGCGTGCAGCGGTGGGCCTGCCTGCCGGCGGGCCACTACGGCGAGGACGGCGCGTCCGTGGCGATCGGGCCCGGGACGACCTGTGTCGTGCTGCACCCGCCGGCCGCGCAGCAGCAGCGGCTCATCGCGCTCGACACGGCCTCGGGGGAGGTGCGCTGGGAGCGGGAGCTGGGCCTCTGGGGCAGCATCTGGCGGCCCGATCCGCCGGTCGTCCACGGTGACCTGGTGGTGTACAAGTCGGCCCAACCGGTGTCGGCGTACCCTGCCGATCCACCGCCGGGGTCCGGTGTCCGGCGGTCGGTGTGGCGCCGCTACCTCCCACTGCTGGCGACACGGGGCAGGGCCTCCGTCTTCCGGCTGTCGGACGGTGAGCTCTTGTGGTGGTACCGCGACGTCGATGCGGAGGACCGACCGGTGCTGGTGGCGGGCGACCTGGTGATCGCCGGCAACGGCGGCAGCAACGGGTCGACGCACATCAACCGGGCCGGGCTCGCCGCTCGCGACGGCCGCGTCGTGTGGAGCTCGACGAGGATGCCGGGTGCCCTGGTCGCGGCCGGCGGGTCGCTGTACCAGGTCGACAACGGCGACGTCGTCGCTCGAGACTCCGGGACAGGCGTCGAACGATGGCGGCACAAAGGGCCCGCGACGTACCAATCCGGGCGGAGCAGCCTCGCCGCGTCCGGCGACGCGGTCTTTGTCCACGCTTTCACCGATGCGATCGCGGCCTTCGACGGGCGCACCGGAGCAGCGCCGGAGCGTTAGCCAGCCGTTCATCCAAGGTCATTGTTTTCCCATATGCTCCGGCGGTCCTGCTCTTCCTTTACGGAGGCTCAGCTTGATACGCCGAAGGATTGTCAGCGCGCTAGGCGTGCTGGTCGTGGGCGGTGTGGGGGCGTTAACCACGCAAACCACCGCATTCGCCGCGGACACCCCGTTCATCAGCGAAATCCACTACGACAATGCTGGCACCGATTCCGGTGAGAGCATCGAGATCGAGGCGCCCGTCGGATTCGACCTGACCGGCTGGCAGATCGTCCTCTACAACGGCAACGGCGGCGCGGCGTACAACACCCGCACCCTCTCCGGCCTCGTGCCGGCGGCCGGCGTGGTGGTCGCGACCTACCCCGTCGACGGGATCCAGAACGGTTCGCCCGACGGGATCGCGCTCGTTCGCGCAGACGGCACCGTTGCGGAGTTCATCACCTACGAGGGCACCTTCGCCGCGGTGGGCGGGCCGGCCAACGGCCTGACCGGGACCGACATCGGCGTCGCCGAGGGCACCGCCACGGCCGTGGGGCTCAGCCTGCAGAAGATCGATGGCGTCTGGAAGGAGCCGGCGACCAGCTCGTTCGGCGTCCGGAACACCGGCGGCACGGACCCGGAGCCGGAGCCGACGGGCTGCGACTCGCTCGTCGTCAACCGCACGATCGCCGAGGTCCAGGGCACCGGCGCGGCCACCCCGCTCGCCGGCACCCGCGTCGTGGTCGAGGGCATCGTGACCGCCGACCACCGGACCGGCGGGTACAACGGCATCGTCATCCAGACGGAGGGCACCGGTGGCCAGGCACCGGCCGCCGGCAAGGCGTCGGACGGCATCTTCGTCTACCTGACCGGCAACACCGCGCTCCACCCGTCGGTGGCGCTCGGTGACCGCGTGAAAGTCGGCGGTACCCCGAGCGAGTTCAACGGCCTGACCGAGCTGACCATCGGCGCCAAGAGCGACGTCCAGGTCTGCGCGCAGGGCGTGGCCCTGCCGGCACCGGCCCCGCTGAGCCTCCCGCTCGACGAGGCCGGGCGCGAGTCGGTCGAGTCGATGCTGGTCGCGCCGATCGGCCAGTACACCGTCTCCGAGGTGTACAACACCAACCGGTACGGCGAGGTCGTCCTGGCCGCCGGTGACAAGGCCCTGCCGATCGCGACCGACCTGGCCCGCCCGGGCACCCCGGAGGCTCTGCAGGTCGCGGCCGACAACAAGCTGCGCCGGCTGCTGGTCGACGACGGCAGGACGACGAACCTGTCGTCGGCCGGCCTGCTGCCGCCGTACTTCTCGCCGACCAACCCGCTGCGCGTCGGCGACTCGGTCGAGGCGTTCGGCCCGAGCGTGCTGTCCTACGGCTTCAACGAGTGGCGCCTGCAGCCGACGGTCCCGATCGACGCGGACACCCCGCCGGCCGCCCGGACCTCGTTCAAGGTGACCAACCCGCGCACCGCCGGGCCGCAGCCCGTCGGCGGCGACCTGAAGCTGGCCAGCTTCAACGTCCTCAACTACTTCGTGCACTTCGGCGGCGACGCCCGCGGCGCGGACGACGAGGCGGGCCTGGCCAAGCAGGAGGCCAAGATCGTCGCCGCGATCAACTCGCTCGGCGCCGACGTGGTCGCCCTGGAGGAGATCGAGAACTCGATCCGCTTCAACCCCGACGACCCGCAGCAGGCGCTCAAGCGCCTGGTCGGCGCGCTGAACGCGGCCGCCGGCGCGGGCACCTGGGACTACGTCCGCTACCCGGCGGCGCTCCCGCCCGCCGCGCAGCAGGACTTCATCACCACGGCGATCATCTTCAAGCCGGCCAAGGTCACCCCGGTCGGCGAGTCGAAGGCGCTCAACGACGAGACGGTGTGGTTCAACGCCCGCGAGCCGATTGCGCAGACCTTCAAGGCCGGCCTGCTCACGTTCACGGTCGTGGCCAACCACCTCAAGTCCAAGAGCACCTCGGACGCGGCCGTCGGCGACAACGCCGACAAGGGTGACGGCCAGGGCGCGTTCAACGGCGACCGGGTGCGCCAGGCCCAGTCGCTGGTCGGGTTCGTCAACGGGCTGAAGGCCGAGAGCGGCAGCGACGACGTCCTGCTGCTCGGCGACTTCAACGCCTACACGCACGAGGACCCGATGCAGGTCCTGTACGACGCGTCGTTCAAGGACCTGAACACCACCGGCAAGGCGACCTACGTCTTCGGCGGTGAGTCCGGTTCGCTGGACCACGCGGTGGCCAGCCCGTCGCTCGCCGCCCGCGTCACGGGCGTCGACGTCTGGCAGATCAACTCGCACGAGTCGTTCGCGTTCGAGTACGACGGCCACCCGGCGTTCTACGCACCGAACCCGTACCGCGCGAGCGACCACAACCCGATCGTGGTCGGCATCAGCGTCCCCAAGTGCGCCCGGGTCATCACCGGCCGCTACGCGGGCCCGCTGACGGTCACCTCGGGCATCACCTGCCTCGCCAACGCGACCGTCGCCGGCCCGGTGACCGTCGCGGCCGGCGCCTCGCTCGTGGCGACCGGCGGCAGCATCGCCGGCCCGGTCACGGCGCTCGGCGCGGCCCAGGTCACCATCTCCGGCACCACGATCTCCGGTCCGGTGACGGTGACGGGCGCGACCGGCGACGTGACGATCAGCCAGGCCCGCATCAGCGGCCCGGTGACGATCAGCGGCAACAAGACGGTCAAGCTGGACGGCACGACGGTGTCCGGCCCGCTGACCGTGCTGGCCAACACCGGCGGCAAGTCGGTCGTCGTCGCCGGCAACACGGTGAACGGCCCGCTGTCCTGCGTCGGCAACGACCCGGCGCCGGTCAACAACGGTGTGAAGAACACCGTGCGCGGCCCGGCGACGGGTCAGTGCGCGAAGCTGTGAACCAGCAGAGGCGCCCGGGGAACCGGGCGCCTCTGTCTCATGCCGTTGTGGCCGGCCCACGTGTGCTTCTCCGGGTGGTGCCGATCATGGCCGCCGCCGTGAGTGCGATCGCCGTGGCCACGACCACCGCGTACGCCGCCGGGGTCGCCTCCGGCCACAGCCGGTCCGCCCGCGCCGCGCCGAACGGCACGATCGTGACGAGCGAGGCGAGCGACCCGCCCAGCACGCCGGTCACGGTCACCAGCAGCCCCTCCATCGCGACCATCGCGACGAGCTGGCCGCGGGTCGCCCCGGCCAGCCGGTGCTGGGCGAACTCCCGGCGTCGGCTCGCGGTCGCCGCGATCAGGGTGTTGACCAGCATGATCGCGACGAACAGCGTCATCATGCCGACGACCACGTAGTTGAGGGTCTGCACGTCCTGGGCGTAGTCCGGCTGGACCTGCCCCTCGGCCGCCTTGTCCTCGATCGCCTGCATGTACACCGTGCCGGTCGCGACCCCGGTGAACAGCAGCACCGGCATCACCGCACTCGCGAGCTGCCGGATCCGCGTCCGTACCGCGAGCACCGCCAGCTCGCCGGCCACCCCGCGCAGCGCCGGGCCGAGCACCGCGGTCACCAGCCGCAGCAGCTCCGGGGCGAGCAGCGCCAGGCCGAGCGACGCCCAGATGCCGGCCTGCCCGGCGGTCTGCATGGCGTCGACGCCCTTGCCGTCCATGACGGTCGCCGTGAGCGTCGCGCAGCTCGCGCCGGCCGCCAGGAACAGCACCGCGGCGCCGCGCCGCAGCCGCGGCCGCTGGGTCTTCGGTGCGGTCCGCCGGGACGCCGCCACCGCCGCGACCAGCGAACCGACGAGCGTGACGCCGAAGCCGACGTTGATCGCGGCACCGCCGAAGGCAAACTCCGCCGACTCGGCGACCTGGCCGGTGTTCTGCAGGAGGTTCAGCAGGACCCGGCCGATGACGAGCCCCAGTGGTACCGCGGCCGCCGCAGCGATCAGCGAGACCGCAGCGGCTTCGCCCAGGATCATCCGGCGGAGCTGCGCGGGGGTGGCGCCGATCCGGTGCAGTGCGGTGATCTGCCCGGCCCGCTGCCGCACCGACAGGCTCAGCGTCGAGGTCACCGCGAACACCACGATGACCAGGCACCAGCCCCCGCCGACGCCGGCCGTGGTGACCAGCGACTCGGCGCTGTCCGCGTCGGTACCGGCGGCGGTGTCGATGAGCGACGCGAACCCCATGAGCAGGGTCGCCCCCAGGAACGCGGACAGGAAGGTGGCGATGAAGCCGCCCGGCCGGTGCCGCAGGTTGCGCAGCGCGACGCCGATCATGCCGCCGCTCCCGTCAGCTCGCCGAGGTGCGCCAGCCGCTCCGCGACCGCCTCCGCCGTGGGCGCCCTGAGCGACCCGGCCAGGCGCCCGTCCGCGAGGAAGAGCACTTCGCCGGCGTACGAGGCCGCCACCGGGTCGTGGGTGACCATGACGACGGTGCGGCCGTGCTCGCGGACCACGGCGCGCAGCAGCTCGAGAACCTCACGGGCGCTGCGCAGGTCGAGCGCGCCGGTGGGCTCGTCGGCGAAGATCACTGCCGGCTCGGTGAGCAGCGCCCGGGCCACGGCGGCCCGCTGCCGCTGCCCGCCGGACAGCTGGTCCGGGCGGCGGTCGCGGTGGTTGTCGAGCCCAAGGCTCTTGAGGAGCTCACGGCTCCTCCTGCGGTCAGCCCGGCGCCCGGCCAGCCGCAGCGGCAGGACCACGTTCTGTTCCACGGTGAGTGAGGGGAGGAGGTTGTACTCCTGGAAGACGAAGCCGACGCGCTGCCGGCGGAACTTCGTCATGGCGGTGTCGTTGCTCGCGCTCAGCTCGGTACCCCCGATGAACACCCTTCCGCTGGTGGGCCGGTCGAGCCCCGCGGCGCACTGCAGCAGCGTGCTCTTGCCCGAGCCCGACGGCCCCATGATCGCCGTGAAGGTCCCGTCGGCGAAGGTCGCCGACACCCCGTCGAGCGCCCTGGTGGTGCCGTACGTCTTGCGCAGCTCTTCCAATCGGACTGCGTCGGCCATTGCGTCCTCCCGGTATCCGTTTCGTACACCGTACGAGCGCACTACCTCCGTCGTCGGTATTGCTGACCCCCGCATTTGACTAGTGCACTGCGGTGCGGTGCACTAGTGCACTATGGAGCTTCCCGTGTACCGCCGGATCGCCGGGGAGATCGCCGCCCAGATCGCGTCGGGCGCACTTCCACCGGGCGCCGCGGTGCCGTCGACGCGCCGGCTCATGGCCGAGTACGGCGTCGCGATGGCCACGGCGACGAAGGTCATCACCCACCTGCGCGAGCAGGGCCTGGTACAGACCACTCCCGGCCGAGGCACGACGGTGGCCCGCCCCCGGGCGGCTGTTCCGGACACCCCGGACCGCGACCTGGTGGTCCGCACGGCCATCATGATCGCCAACGCGGAGGGCCTGCCGGCCGTCTCGATGCGCCGGCTGGCGGGCGAGCTGGGGATGCCGACGATGTCGCTGTACCGCCACGTGGCCGACAAGGAGGAGCTGGTCCTGCTGATGATGGACCGGGTGATGGCCGCCCACCCGCCGCCGTCCCTGGACCCGGCCGTGCACGGCTGGCGGGTATGCGTGGAGGCGCTGGCCCGGTTGCAATGGCGGATGTACCGCCAGCAGCCGTGGCTGGCCCAGGCGGTGTCCTTCACACGCCCGCTGCTGGCCCCGCACGCGATGGCCCACACGGAGTGGACGATGCGCGCCCTGGACGGCCACGGCCTGGCCCCGTCGACGCAGTTCGCGGCGGCGGTGATGCTGGCCAACCACGTTCGCGGCACGGCGGTCAACCTGGAGGCGGAGGCCCAGGCGGAGCAGGAGTCGGGAATGACCGACACACAGTGGATGGAGGCGCAGTCGGAGCGCTTCGCCGCGGTGCTGGCGACGGGCCGCCTCCCGCAGATGTCCCGCTTCCTGGCCACGGACCCGACGTTCGACCTGGACCTACTGATGGAGTTCGGCCTGCAACGCCTACTGGACGGCCTGGCCGCCCTCATGGCCTGACCAGCGAAAACGCCGCGCTGTGAGTATCGCGTGGAACGAGAGCCGCCGCGCGGGTACCCTGTTGGCGCGGGCTGCTAGCTCAATGGCAGAGCTGCGGACTTTTAATCCGTAGGTTCAGGGTTCGAGTCCCTGGCGGCCCACCAGATGTGCAGGTCAGTCACCGGCTCGGCGTGCGGCGGCGCCGGTCGCTTCGCGCCGGCGCCGTAACCCCGCACGGCCGGAAGGCAGCGCACGGCCTGCGCCGGGTGCGTTTCGAGAAGACCCGGTCACCTCACGGCCGCAGGCGGTCTTCCTGGCTCTTGCCAGGGTTTCGTCGAACTACTGCCGTTGCTCCCGTCGGACACCGGTCGCTTCGCTCCCTGCCAGGTCCGAGTCGACAAGGACGAAGCCTCCGGCGGTCCTCAGGGTCCCGGAGGGGCCGCCCTCCGGGATCCCGCCGGCCACCCTCGGGGAGCAGACCGCCACCGGGGCCGCCAGGCCGAGCCCGCTGCGCGGGTCGCCTGCGGCGAGCCTGGCACCCCCGGCGCCGGCCCGCTCCCCGAGGGTGGCCGACGGGTGTACGGAGGGCTTCAGGGGCTGACGATCCGAGCCGTGCTCCCGTTTACGGTGTCGCTGCGTCAGCTAAGACGGCAGCCTTGCCTTCCGCATAGTCGGCCAGCGCTACAGGGTCGCGATCTAAACAGTCCGTCCAGAAGCCTGGCCGCAGCCACTTACTCGGCGCCAGGCGCAGCGAACCATCAGCTGCCATAGCCGATGACCAACAGGTTGGAAGATGGCCGTCGACTGTCTCGAACATCTCCGGACTCCACAGCGAACCGGGACCGTCGCTTTCGTCATCGACGATCCGCACGTAGTAGACATCGGTGAGATACGCGATCTCCAGTACCGGATAGACCGCCCCGACGGTGACGCCCGGGTAGGTCTCCACCGGCTCTCCGAACGGGCTGATGATCCTGACGCACCGCACGAGCATCGCGGAAGTCTACGAGACGCGGCGGCCCTCGAAAGTACAGCAGCAAAGTACAGCAACGGACCCCACCGAGCCGGACCGTGCCGAAGTGGAAACCCGTACGTAGCAACGAATCCGGCTTCACCAAACCGTACTGCCCCGACTCCGTAGGTTCAGGGTTCGAGTCCCTGGCGGCCCACTCGTGTTGCAGGTCAGAGCCGACGCCGGTGGCGCCGGCTCACCCGTTCCGGGGCCGGGGCCGATCAGGCGCGGCGCGCAGCCAACGCATCGATATCGAGCCGGATCGGGAACGGGCTGTCCGAGGTCGGTGTCTGACCGGCGCGGGCGACGGAGTGTTCGACGTAGTGCTCGCGCTCCAGGCGCAGGAGCCGCAACGTGACCGCGGATGGCGCCTCCGGCTCGATCAGCAGGTACCAGTCGATGCATGTCGAGCACCGGCGCCAGGTCGAGCACCTGGTCGGCGGCCGGGCCGGCACCCCCGCGATGCGCGCACAGCCGCTCCAGGGGAGTTCCCGCCACCCCGATCGCCTACCGTCACCGCTTGAAGGACTGCCGTAACGTACCGCAACCTTCGCCCGTGGTGGTGGGCCGCCAGCTATCTGATGAGCTGCAGCGGTGGCGTTGCGGCCAGTCGTGTCTTCGTGGTGATGCTTCGGGCGGGCGCTGCCGCACCGGGCGCGAGCTCGAACGTTCCGGCCACGTCGATCACCATGTCGACGGTCCAGGCGGCGTTGAACGCGGCGAACTTATTGCCGGAGCCGACCGGGATGACGGCCGCGTTCGACCTGATCTCGTGCGGCGTCAGGTTGAGGTTGCTCACCGTCGGCTGCTCGTAGCCGTCGGCCCACAGGCTGAAGTACGTCGAGTTCGACGGGTTCACGCCGGTCACGTTCGCCACGAGCGCGGCCGTGTTGGCGCCCGCCACCGGCGCCGGCGCGGTGATCGTGGCGGTGCCCTTGCCGGTGAAGGTCGACGCGCCGAGGCCCTCGCGGGTGTCGGTGATCCGGGTCGGAGTCATCGGGTGGAAGCGCAGTCCGCCGTCGAGCTGACCGTCGTCGTAGAACCCGAAGACGTCGACGACGACGTGGGTGCTGCCGCTGGAAGCGTTCGCCACCGCGATCATCGGGAACCCGCCGCACGTGTCGCACCACTTCGTCGGGACGATCGCGAAGTTGGGCACCACGGAGTGCGCGGTGAAGTTCAGCGTCGAGGCGTTGGGCGGCAACGCGTTGGCGCCGCTCCACGCCACGAGATATCCGCTCTGGGTCGGATCGACCGCGGTGATGTTGACCGCGAGTGCGGTGATGTGCGGGTCGACGTCCGCGCCGTAGGTGACCGGCACCTGGTGGTAGCTGAACCGGCTGAGCGGGCCGTACGGTCCTTCGCGGGTGTCGAGCACTCGTTCCGGCTCGGTCGTCCAGAACGCGCCGGCCGTCGCACCGGGCTGTGCCACGCCATTGCCGTGGTAATAGCCCATCACGTCCGCCACCACGTGAACGTTGCCCGCGGGGTTGTAGATGTCGACCTGACCGTTCGTCCCGACCGGTACGGTCACGGCGTTGGCGCCGACCCAGTTCGCCGGGAAGTTGAGGTTCGACGCCAGGGGCCGGGCCACCCCGCTGGGAAACACCGTGAGGTAGCTGGCCGAGGTCGGGTTGACGACGGTCATGTTGAGCACGACGGCGGTGACGCCGGTCGCCGGCACGGGACCGCGGCCCGTCGCCTGCAGATGCAGTGTCTGCCCGCCGCCGAGCGGCGCCCGCGGTGCACCGACGCCGTCTCGCGTGTCGAGCAGCCGGACCGGGTCGACCGAGGTGAAGGTGCCTTCCGCGTCGACGGCGACCGCATCATGCGGAGCGGCCGATCCGGCCGCCGCGGTCGGTAGCGGGACGACCGCGAGACCCGCGGCTGCGATGACGACGGCCAACTTGCGAGGCAGACGCATGGTGCTCCCCGTTCGGCGTGCGGCGACGCGCCGTACCATAGCCGATCTTCACGTCACGCCTCAACGGCCAAACGTCCGATGTGGACGGAGAAGGTCCGTCTGAATCAGTGTCCAGCCGTTGTACCGAACGGGCCCGGCCGGTTCGAAGCTCCAGCCGGGCCCGCCGTTTGCTCAGTGTTCGTTACCCATCTTCCGGGTTCATTCAGTGCAGGGGTCGCACGAGGGGGTCACCTGGCGTCGGCGCCCGCCTCGTGCTCAGTGCGTCGGACGATGTCGTGGCCGTCGCGAGTGGCAGGGGATACGGGTAGAGCTCGAGTGTTCCTGAAACGTCGATCACGAGGTCGACGGTCCATGCCGCGTTGTACACGTTGAATTGCTTGCCGCCGTTGAGCAGCACGATCGACGCGTTGGAGCGAATCTCGTGCGGCGTCAGGTTCAGCGTGCTGGCCGTCGGCCGCTGCGCCCCGGCCGGCCACACCGTCAGATACGTCGCGTTCGACGGGTTGACCCCGGTGACGTTGGCGATCAGCGCCACCGTGTTGGTCCTCGCGACCGAACCCGGCGCGGTGATGGTGGTGGTGCTGGCACCGGTGAGCGCACGCGGCGCGCCGACTGTTCGCACTTGACGGTGCAGCTCTGTGCGGCCCATGTCCGCCATTCCCTCGGCCTCGAAGACCGCGTCAGCAAAGCTGTCGACATCAGCTGGCGGAGACGCACAGAGCCGCCGTCGTTCGTCCAACGGGAGGCAAAAGCCGAGCTTGATGCACAGCTCCGTGAGGAGCCGCTCAACGTCGAAATCCAAATGAGGTCGGGACAGGCCCACGGCGACATCATCGACCCGATGCCCGACATGGCCAAGAACCCCGGACTTCGCCATCGGACCTTGCGGTGCTCGACGGATGAGCAGCTCTTGGGCCTCCAGCCGAGGGCCTCTGGGTTCCGGTGTGCGGAGGGGCTGGCGGGCTGGTTACGTCATTCGTAGTGGTAGCGGCACTGCGCGATCTGGACGACGTCATCGACGATCCGGTAGACCAAGCGGTGTTCCTGGTCGATGCGCCTCGACCAGAATCCGGCCCAGTTGCCACGGAGCTGCTCGGGCTTGCCAATGCCCTGGTGGCCGTTGCGGCGGATGTCCTCGATCAGGCTGTTGACCCGCCGGAGCATCTGGCGGTCCTGCTGCCAGCTGAGGTAATCCTCCCAGCCGCGACTGGCGAACTGGAGCTTCACGCGGCCGACCCCTGGTCGGGGCTGGCGTCGGGGTCGATCAAGTCGCGTAGCTCGCCGCCGCCGGAGCGCAGCTCCTCGACCGCCTCGTTGAGCCGGCGGGCGTTGGCCGGGCTGGCCATCAGGTACGCCGTCTCCTTCAACGACTCGTACTCACGCAGCGAGATGATGACCGCCGCCTCGCGGCCGGAGCGGGTCACCACGACCTCCTCGGCGTCGTCCACAACGTGGTCGAGGACCTTGGCCAGGTTCTGGCGTGCCTCTGAGTAACTGACAGTGCGCATCATGCCTCCCAGGCTGGGCGTACAAAAAATTGTACAACTCACCGTCGAGCCGATGTCGATGGCGACGGTTCGCCCGTTTCGAGGCTCGCACAGCAGTACGTTCCTGACCTCGGTCACAGGCGCTCAGGCTCCGACGTGGCGGTGGCGGCGCGCGAACGTCTGCACTGCTTTGATCTGGTCGAGGGACAGGGGGGCGAGGGCCAGGAGCAGTTCGCCGAAGGCCCACAGTCCCGGCACCCGGTTCCGGACCCAATCGTCGGCCGGCGGGGCGTTGGGGGTGCGGACCATGATCGCGTCGAAGTCGTCGGGCCGCAGGCACAGTGTGGCGGCCATCAGCTCCAGCCGCTGCGGGATCAGCATGCCGATGCCCATCGCCTTGGCCACCGTGCTGATCGAGGAACCCGTCGTGTAGGCCATGCCGTTGCGGCTGAGGTTTCGGACCGCCAGCAGGCGGGTGAACACCGCGCCGGACGTCACGGACTCCAGCGCCGGGAGGCCGGTCACGCCGCTCGGGTGGTCGGGTCGAGGCAATGACAGCGCGTGGTTTCGCAGCGCTTCGGCTTCCACGATCGACGGATCGTCGCGCCAGACCATCGAATCGATGATGTCGACCGCGTCAGGTGCGGCCGGCATGATCTCTGCCGGAATTTCGCCGCCGGCGATGGCGAGCAGGTCAGCCGGCCGCATATCGAGCACCGGCACCAGGTCGAGCACCCGGCCGACCGGCGGTACCGCGACCCCGCGATGCGCACACAGCCGCTCCAACGGAGTTCCCGCCACATCGACCACCCGCCTTCAATCGCCCCGAAAAACAGCAGTCAATGAGGCGAAGGTCATGGAGAGCGCAGGGCTGCCGCCTTGCCCTCCAGGTAGCGCTGCTCCGGGAGGCTGGTCGTGCGGCGGGCGGCCAGCGCGTACCACTCCCTGGCCTCCTCGCGGCGGCCGGCGCGCTCCAGCAGGTGGGCGCGCACCGACGCCAGGCGGTGATGCTTGGCCATCCTTGCGTCGTCGTCCAAAGGGGCGATCATGTGCAGCGCCGCCTCCGGGCCCTTCACCATCGACAGCGCCACGGCGTGGTTCAAGGTCACCATCGGGTTCGGGGCCACGCGCGCCAGTAGCTGGTACAAGCCCACGATCTGAAGCCAGTCGGTTTCGGAAGCGCGTGGCGCCTCGTCGTGGACCGCCGCTATCGCTGCCTGGAGTTGGTACGGGCCCGGTGGGCCCTTCGGGAGCGTCGCAGTGATCAGGGCCACGCCCTCGTCCAGCATCGGGCGGGCCCACAGCGTGCGGTCCTGGTCGGACAGCGGGACCAGGGTGCCGTTCGGGAGGGCCCGGGCCGGGCGGCGGGCGTCGGTCAGCAGCATCAACGCCAGCAGGCCCGCCACCTCGCCGTCTGTCGGGAGCAGGCGGTGTACCTCGCGGGTCAGGCGGATCGCCTCCGCCGTGAGGTCGCTGCGTTGCAGCGCGGTGCCTGAGCTTGTCGTGTAGCCCTCGTTGAACATGAGGTACAACACCTGGAGCACGACCTGCAGGCGCGCCGCCTGCTCCTCCGGGGGTGGCATGGCGAACTGCGCGCCGGCCTGCTTGATTTTCTGCTTCGCGCGGCTGATCCGCTGGGCCATCGTGGCCTCGGGGACGAAGAAGGCGGCCGCGATCTCCGCCGTGGTGAGGCCGCCTACCGCGCGCAGGGTGAGGGCCAGCTGGGACGCCTCGGACAGGGACGGGTGGCAGCACAGAAAGAACAGCGTGAGCGTGTCGTCGTTCTCAGAGACAAGAACGTCCGGCGACTCGAGTGAGAAGACGGCCACCTCACGACGGCGGCGGGCGTCGTCGCTGCGGAACTGGTCGGTCAGGCGGCGGACCGCCACCGTGATCAGCCAGCCGCGCGGGTTGGCCGGCACGCCCTCCGCCGGCCACTGCAGGGCGGCGGCGAGCAGCGCCTCCTGGACCGCGTCCTCGCAGGCGTCGAACCGGCCGTACCGGCGGATGAGCGTGCCCAGCACCTGCGGTGCCAGCGCACGCAGCTCATCGTCGACGGAGACGGTCACTCCTAGATGTCTACACCACGACGGGGTGCGCCTTGTCGGTTGCCAGCTTCACGGCGATCAGGCCTAAGAGCGTCCCGGTGACGTACCGCTGGATCCGCAGCCAAGCGGGCCGCTTCGCGAGGAACACGGCGATGGTGCCGGCGGCGAGCACGATGACCGTGTTCACCAGCATGCTGACCGCGATCTGCACCCCGCCGAGCACGAACCCCTGCACCAGCAGGTGGCCGGCCCGCACGTCGACGAACTGCGGGATCAGCGACGCGTACATGATCGCGGCCTTGGGGTTCAGCAGGTTGGTGACCAGGCCCATCGTGAACAGTTTGCGGTTCGAGTCCGGCGGCAGTTCGACCGCGGCGAACACCGAGGTGCCGCCGGGGCGGACGGCCTGCCAGGCGAGCCAGGCGAGGTAGCCGGCGCCGGCCAGCTTCACCGCGAGGTACAGGCCGGGGACCGTGGCGAAGACGACGGACAGGCCGAGCGTCGCCAGCGTCAGGTAGACGAGGAAGCCGACCGCGACCCCACCCAGCGAGACCAGCCCCGCCCGGCGGCCCTGCGAGATCGACCGGGAGACGAGGTACATCATGTTGGGCCCGGGCGTCAGCACCATGCCCAACGCGACGAGCGTGACCCCGAGGATCGCACCGAACGTGACCATGATCCCGACGTTGCCGCATCAAGCAGCAGCGGTCGACGGCCAATTCGCGATCAGAGGCCTTTCACCCAGCGGCGCCACTCCGGCTGGGCCCGGTACCCGCCGCCGGACCAGGCGTGGTGCGCGAGCGTGTTGTCGTCGAGCACCATCGCGTCGGCGCGCCGGGCGCCGAACGACCGGAAGCGCGCCTCGGCCGCGCCGAGCAGCAGCCTGCCGATGCCCTGGCGGCGCCGGTCGGGGTGGACCGCGAACCGGTAGAGGTGGCAGCGCCAGCCGTCGAACCCGGCGATGAGCGAGCCGACGATCTCGTCGCCGTCGACCGCGAGCACGAGGGCCTCCGGGTCGCGGCGGATCAGCGCGATGACCGCGGCCGTGTCGTCGACGCGGTTGGTGTCCTCGGCGGCGAGTTTCCAGAAGGCTAGGACGGCGGGGACGTCGGCTTCGGTGGCGGCGCGCAGATTCACCCGGCCAACGTACGTCACGGGACGTACGCGGGGTTACGGCGAGACGTGCACGACAGGCCGGCCGTTCGCCGGGACGCTGGGGAGCATGCGATTCACTCCGCGATGGCGCAAGGCGGTCCTCACCGCCCACGTGGTCACGTCCGTCGGGTGGCTCGGCGTCGACCTGGTGCTGCTGGCGCTCGGCATCGGCGGGCTGTCCGGCCTGGCCGACGCCGGCGTGGTGTACCCGGCGATGGGGTACATCGGCCTCGTGCTGTTCGTGCCGCTGACCTACCTGGTGTGGATCGTCGGCGTGGTCAGCTCGGTCGGCACGCCGTGGGGTCTGGTCAAGTGGTGGTGGGTGCTGGTCAAGCTGGTCATCACCACGGTGATGGTCGGGCTGGTGACCTTCCTGCTGTACCCGAACCTGGCCGACGCGGCCGCACTCGGCGCGGCGATGCCGCAGCGGCAGCGGGTCGACATGATCATGGCGCCGAGCGTCTCAAGCACGCTGCTCCTGGTGGCGACGATCCTGTCGACGTACAAGCCCTGGGGCCGCCGCCGTGGCCAGCGTCGCAAGGCCCAGCAGAGCGATGACCGCGCCCGGCGCCAGCGCCTCGGCGAGCAGTCCGGCGACGGCCGGCAGCAGCCCCTGCGCGGTCATGAGGCCGGTGCTGAGCAGGGCAAACGCCTGGCCACCGCCGCCTTCGGGCAGGGCGTCGCGGAACGCGGCCTGGACGCCTAGCCCGAACGCGAACCCGCCGCCCACGACGACGAGTGCGGCGACCAGGCCCGGCCAGGGCAGGTCCGCGAGGAAGACGAGCAGCGGCGCTCCCATGGCGACGATGAGCAGGGGAACCAGGCGTTCCCGGGTGGCCGGCGCCACCATCCGCCCGACGACCAGGTTTCCGATGATCATGCCGACCGGTACCGCGGCGAGCAGCCAACCGGCCGGGAGCCCACGGTCGGCGGCGTACGGCACGACGAGGGCCTCGGCGCCGGTGATGAACCCCGGGGGCAGCCACTGGGTGAGCAGGAGCCGCCGAACGACGGGGTCGCGCAGCAGCGCGAGGTTGCCCCTGATGCTGGCGGTGACCAGCGACTTCACCGGAGCCAGCGGCGCCACCACGGGCAGGCCCAGCCGGGTCCACAGCGCCGCGATCAGGTGACCCGCCGCCGCGCACAGGATGGCCTCCCGCTCCCCGAGGGCGGCGACCGCGATGCCGGCCCCGGCCAGGCCGGCGAGCTGGGCGAGCGACGAGGCCAGGTTCGACAGCGACCGCCCCAGCACGTACGCGTCGCCGGGCAGCACGTCGGCGATGAGCCGGTTGGCCGCGCCGTGGAACACCGGCGTCACGCAGGCGACCGCGGCCACCAGGGCCAGGCAGGCCCACACCGGCATCGGCACCAGCGCGAGGGCGACGGCGGCGCCGGCCTCGGCGAGGTACCCGAGCGCGATCAGCCGGCGCGGCGGCAGCCGGTCCGCGAGCGCGCCGAGCAGCCCGGAGCCGAAGAGCTGCGGCAGGAACGAGATGCCGTAGGCCAGGGCGGCGAGCGCCGGCGACTCGGTGGCGGCGTACACGAGCAGCGACAGCGCGACGATCCGCAGCGTGTCGGCGCCGATCGCCAGGGTGCGGGCGCCGAACAGGACGCGGAACGGGGCTACCCGCCAGACTTCGCGGTAGGTGGTCACGGGTCTGAATGTCGGGCGCCGCGGTCAGGCGGTCGAATGTTACGTCCACCGGCGTAAGGTCGAACCATGCTGCGGCTCGTCGTGGACCGCGCCGACCTGCTGCACACCCGGTTCGGCGTGTCGCCGCTGTCCGAGCTCGGCGCGCTCCTGCGCAAGTTCGCCGGCCTGGCGCCGCTCGGGCAGTTCGAGCGACTGCGGCCGGCGTTCGACCGGCTGCGCGCCACCACCGACCTCGACGCGGTCCTGGCCCTGCAGTCGGCGCGGCACGGCGCGAACTTCGTCGCCCCGCCACCGGCCGGGATGCAGCAGACCTGGGAGGACGACATCGCGGCGGTACGCGCGACCCCGCTGGAGATGGCGCGGGCCGAAGCGCCGGGCTGGGGACCGTCGCCCGACCTGGTCGAGCGGGTCGCGGACACGCTCGAGGCGGCGTGGGAGACGCTGCTCGCCGCGGACTGGCCGCGCCTGCGTGCGATCTGCGAGAGCGACGTCGTCCACCGCGCCGGCCGCCTCGGCCACGGCGGCTGGGCCGAGGCGTTCGACGGCCTGCACCCGTCGGTCCGCTGGCGCGACGGCGCGATCGAGATCTCCGGCCGCCCGGGCGTGCGCACGGTCGCCTCCGACGGCGCCGGCCTGCTGCTGGTCCCGTCCGTGCTGGTGTGGCCGGGGCTCGCGACGTACGTCGATCCGCCCTGGCGGCGGGCGATCGTCTACCCCGCGCGGGGCGTCGGCGCGGCGTTCGCGTCGACGTCGGCGGCGCTGGCCGAGCTGATCGGCCGGTCGCGCGCCCGGATCCTCGTCGCGCTCGAGACGCCGGCCAGCACGACCCAGCTGGCATACGGGCTGGAGCTCGCCACCGGCGCCGTCGGCGACCACCTCGCCGTGCTGCGCCGGGCCGGGCTGGTCCGGCCGGCCCGGTCGGGCCGATCGGTGCTGTACCGGCGTACTCCTCTCGGTGACGCCCTGGTCCGGAACGGCGACCTGTGACGCCGAGCGGGGCTAGGCTGCGGTTATGGCTTCGCGACTGAACCCTTACCTGAGTTTCCGCGGCAATGCCCGGCAGGCGCTGGAGTTCTACCAGAGCGTCTTCGGCGGTGAGCTCCGCATGAACACGTTCGGCGAGTTCGGCGGCCACGAGGGGGTCGCCGCCGAGCAGATCATGCACGGCCAGCTGGAGACGCCGAGCGGCTACACCCTCATGGCCTCCGACACCCCGCCGGAGATGGCCCACAACCCGGGCGACAACATCACGATCAGCCTGAGTGGCACTGACAGTGAGCAGCTTCGGGGGTACTGGCAGAGGCTCTCCACGTCGGGCAAGGTCAACGTCCCCCTGGAGAAGCAGATGTGGGGTGACGAGTTCGGCCAGTGCGTCGACCAGTTCGGCATCCCGTGGATGGTCAACATCGTCGCCCAGCAGGGCTGATGTACTGAAGCGCTAGGGTCTCGGGCATGGATCTCGAGACCCTGGTGGCGCTCGACCGCTCGCTGGTCTGGCATCCCTACGGCCCGATGCCGGCCACCCAGACGCCGCTGGTGATCGAGTCGGCGAGCGGGGTGCGGCTCCGGCAGGCGGGCGGCGCCGAGCTGATCGACGGGATGTCCTCCTGGTGGGCGGCGATTCACGGGTACCGCCACCCGGTCCTCGACGCCGCCGTGCAGGACCAGCTGGGCCGGATGAGCCACGTGATGTTCGGCGGCCTGACCCACGAGCCGGCCGTCCGCCTGGCCCGCACGCTGGTCGACATCACGCCGGACCCGCTCGGCCACGTCTTCTTCTGCGACTCCGGGAGCGTCGCGGTCGAGGTCGCGATCAAGATGTGCCTGCAGTACTGGCGATCCCTCGGCCGGCCCTCGAAGCATCGCCTGATGACGTGGCGCGGCGGCTACCACGGCGACACGTTCCATCCGATGTCGGTGACGGACCCGGAGGGCGGCATGCACGCCCTGTGGCGTGGCGTCCTCCCGTCGCAGCTCTTCGCCCCGGCGCCGCCCGCCGCGTTCACCGAGGACTACGTGGCGACGTTCGCCGACCTGCTGGCCCGCCACGCGGACGAGGTGGCCGCGATCATCGTCGAGCCCGTGGTGCAGGGAGCGGGCGGCATGCGCTTCCACGACCCCGCCTACCTGCGCGCCCTGCGGACGCTGGCCGACGAGCACGACGTGCTGCTGATCTTCGACGAGATCGCGACGGGCTTCGGCCGCACCGGCACGCTGTTCGCAGCCGATCAGGCGCAGGTGACCCCGGACGTGATGTGCGTGGGCAAGGCGTTGACCGGCGGCTACCTGTCCATGGGCGCCACGCTGTGCGTCCCGCGGGTGGCCGAGGGCATCAGCCGCGGCGAGACCCCGATCCTGGCCCACGGCCCGACGTTCATGGCCAACCCGCTGTCCTGCGCGGTGGCGAACGCGTCGATCGACCTGCTGTTGTCGTCGGACTGGTCGTCGTCGGTGAAGCGCATCTCGTCAGGCCTGGCGGCGGGCCTGGCCCCGGCCCGGGACGTGCCGGGCGTCGCCGACGTGCGGGTGCTGGGCGCGATCGGCGTGGTCCAGCTGGACCACGAGGTGAACGTCCCGGCCGCGACGAGGGCCGCGGTGGAGCGGGGCGTCTGGCTCCGCCCGTTCCGCGACCTGGTCTACACGATGCCTCCGTACATCACGGACGACGCCGACGTGGACCAGATCGCGGACGCGGTGGTGGCGGCGGCCGCCGCCGGCTAGCGGACGGTGCCGGCCGAGCCGGTGCCCCTGCGGACCGGCTCGGCGCAGGCCAGGAGCTTGCCCCGGCCCAGGAACTCGATCGCCGTCGCGGCGCCGATCTCGGCCATCGGGGTGTACGTGTGGCCCAGGCCGGCCAGCGCCGTGCCCTCGGCGGACGCGATGAACGACGGCTCCGCGGTCACCGCGGCCGTGTTGCGCTGCGTGGCCCGCGGGGCGGCCAGGGCCTCCGGTAGCGTCATGCCGAGGTCCAGGCGGTTCACCAGGATCTGCAGGACCGTGGTGATGATCGTCGAGCCGCCCGGCGAGCCGAGCGCGAGGAACGGCTTGCCGTGCTGGAGGACGATCGTCGGGGCCATCGAGCTGCGCGGGCGCTTGCCGGGGCCGGGCAGGTTCGGGTCGTCGGCCGTACCCTGGGTCGGCGTGAAGTTGAAGTCGGTCAGCTCGTTGTTGAGCAGGAAGCCGCGGCCCGGCACCACGATGCCGTTGCCGCCGATCTGCTCGATGGTCAGCGTGTACTCGACCACGTTGCCCCACTTGTCGGCGACCGTCAGGTTGGTCGTCGACTGGCCCAGGTCGGGCGCGGCGCCGCCGGCCGCCGTGGCGCATCCGGCGTAGTCGCCGTCGGGGACGCCGGGGAGGACCGGCTTCGACAGGGCCCGGGCCGGGTCGATCTGGCAGGCCCGCTCGGCCGCGAAGCCGTCGGTCAGCAGCTCGTCGAGCACGCGGCGGGAGGTGTGGTCGCCGACGTACCGGTTGCGGTCGGCGAACGACAGCGCGCTCGCCTCGAGGTACCGGTGCAGCGCCGCGGTCCTGCCCAAAGCGCTCAGGTTCGATCGTTCGAGGATGTTCAGGGCCTCGCCGACCGTCGATCCGCCCGACGACGGGGTGGCCATGCCGTAGACGTCGTAGCCGCGATAGCGGACATGGGTCGGGTCCGGGCGGCGGACCTCGTACGAGCGGAGGTCGGCCAGCGTCATGCCACCCGGCCGGATCTGGTACTGCCACGGTTGCGCCGGGTTGGACGCCAGCGGCGGTTGCTGCACGGTCGTCACGATGTCCCGGCCGACGTCGCCGCCGTAGAACGCGCCGATGCCCCGGCGGGCGACCAGGTCATAGGTGGCGGCCAGGTCCGGGTTGCGCAGCGTGCTGCCCACCGCCGGCGGCGCGCCGCCCGGCAGGAACAGCGCCGACGTCGAGCTGAACTGCGCGAACGCGGCCCGGTTGTCGGTCACCTGCTGGTTGAACGTGGCGTCGACGGTGAAGCCGCGCCGGGCCACGTCGGCGGCCGGCCGCAGGCTGCGCGACAGCGACCGGGTGCCCCAGCGCTCCAGCGCGGTGTCCCAGGTGGCGAGGGTGCCGGGCACGCCGGCGGAGAGTCCGCTGACGCGGGCCTCCTGGAAGGCGTACGGCTGGCCGGTCGCCGGGTTGACGAAGGCGGTCGGCGTCATCGTCTGCGGCGCGGTCTCCCGGCCGTCGAGCGTGGATACCCGGCCGGTCTTCGCGTCGTAGTACACGAAGAATCCACCGCCGCCGATGCCGGCCGAGAACGGCTCGGTCACGCCCAGGGTGGCCGCCACCGCGACCGCCGCGTCGACGGCGTTGCCGCCGTCGCGGAGCACCTGCAGGCCGACGGCGGTGGCCGTGGCGTCGACGGAGGCCACCGCGCCGCCGTAGCCGGTGACGGTCGGGCCGCTCGGCGCCTTGTGGGCGGGGGCGGGGACGGCCGGGACGAGCAGGATCGGGACGAGGACGAACGGGACGAGCCTTCGCACGGTGCCTCCCAGAGGATCGACGGCGATCGCTCCTCCTGCCTACCGTCCCGGGCTTCCCGGCACAACCCGGAAGGTCCGGCGGTACGCGCTGGGAGCGACGCCGATCGTGGTCTGCAGGTGCTGGCGCAGCGACGTGGCGGTACCGAGGCCGGATCTTCTGGCGACGACCTCGACGGCGAGGTCCGTGCTCTCCAGGAGCATGCGGGCGTGGTCGACGCGCTGTTGCAGCAGCCAGCGCGCGGGGCTCACCCCGGTCTCCTCCCGGAAACGGCGGGTGAAGGTGCGCACACTCATCGTGGCGTGCGCGGCCAGTTCCTGGAGCGTCAGCGGCTCGGCGAGTCGCTCAAGCGCCCACGTCCGGGTGGTCGCCGTCGTCGTGTCGGCGGCGCGGGGGAGCGGGCGCTCGATGTACTGCGCCTGGCCGCCCTCCCGCCACGGCGGCACCACGCTGCGGCGGGCGGCCCGGTTGGCGACCTCGCTGCCGAAGTCGGTGCGGATCACGTGCAGGCACAGGTCGATGCCGGCCCCGACGCCGGCGCTGGTCAGCACCTCGCCGTCGTCGATGAAGAGCACGTCCGGGTCGAGCTTGACGTCGGGGTACAGCTCGCGGAACTTCTCCGCCCACCACCAGTGCGTGGTCGCCGGGCGGTGCTCCAGGATGCCGGCGGCGGCGAGCACGAACGCGCCGGTGCAGATCGACATCACCCGGGCGCCGCGCGCGAGGGCGTCGTTGAGGGCCTTGCTGACGGCCGGGTCGACGGTACCGTTCTCGACCGGGTCGCCGGCGTGGATGCCCGGCACGACGATCGTGTCCGCCGTCTCGGTGATCTCCAGGCCGTGGTCCGGGACCACCTGGTAGCCGGCCGCCGCGCGGACGGGCCGGCGCCCCGGGGTGCAGACGAGGGTCTTGTACTTCCGGTGGCCGTGCTCGTCGCGCGCGGTACCGAACAGCTGGGTGGCGGTGCCGAGGTCGAACGGCACGACGCCGTCGAGGACGACGACGGCGACGAGGTGCTTTCCGGTCATGGCCCGATTCTTGCGCATGATGGCTCTCGGGCCACTCGCCGCGGGGACGCTTCTTGGCCGACGATCAGCCGGTGAAACGACTCCACCCGGCCTGGCTGGTCGCCGCGGTCGCCTTCGTGGCGCTCGTCGGTGCGGCCGGCTTCCGCGCGACGCCCGGCGTGATGCTCCACCCGCTGCACGAGGAGTTCGGCTGGTCGCTCGGCACGATCTCGCTCGCCGTCTCGATCAACCTGCTGCTGTTCGGCCTGACCGCGCCGTTCGCCGCCGCCCTCATGGAGCGGTTCGGGATCCGGCGGGTGGTGGCCTACGCGCTGCTGCTCGTCTCCGCGGGCAGCGGCCTGACCGTCTTCATGCGGCACAGCTGGGAGCTCATCGCGCTGTGGGGCGTGCTGGTCGGGCTGGGTACGGGCTCGATGGCGCTCGCGTTCGTCGCCACGGTGACCGGCCGGTGGTTCGTGCAGCGGCGCGGCCTGGTCACCGGCGTGCTCACCGCCGGCGGCGCGGCCGGCCAGCTCGTCTTCCTGCCCCTCCTGGCCGTCCTCGTCGAGGACCACGGCTGGCGGACCGCGGCGCTGACCGTGGCGGGCGCGGCGCTGCTCGTGGTGCCGCTGGTGCTGTGGCGGTTGCGCGACCACCCGGCGGAGCTGGGCGTGGCCGCCTACGGGGCGACTGCGGTGGAATCCGCGCCGGTCGTCACCACGGGCGCCGCCCGCCGCGCCCTGGGCGCCCTCCGCACCGCCTCCCGTACGCCGGCGTTCTGGCTGCTCGCGGGCGGCTTCGCGATCTGCGGCGCGACGACGAACGGCCTGATCGGCACCCACTTCATCCCGGCCGCCCACGACCACGGCATGGCCGAGCCGACCGCGGCCTCGCTCCTGGCGCTGGTGGGCCTGTTCGACATCGCCGGGACGATCGCGTCGGGCTGGCTGACCGACCGGATGGACAGCCGGGTGCTGCTGGGCTGGTACTACGCCCTGCGGGGCCTCTCGCTGCTGGTGCTGCCCGTGCTGTTCGCGGCCACGGTGCGCCCGAGCATGCTGGTGTTCATCCTGTTCTACGGCCTGGATTGGGTCGCCACGGTACCGCCGACCGTCGCGCTGTGCCGCGAGTACTTCGGCGCCTCGGGCCCAGTGGTGTTCGGCTGGGTGTTCGCCTCACACCAGATCGGCGCCGCGATCGCGGCCACGTCGACCGGCCTGCTCCGCGACCGGCTCGGCAACTACGACCTGGCCTGGTACATCGCGGGCGGCCTGTCCATCTCAGCAGCGGCCCTGTCCCTCCTGCTGTTCCGCACCCGCCGCCCGGCCGCCGCGCCAACCCCGCTGGTGGTCCCCGCCTGACGGGTCGCCTCAGGTCCCGTCTCCGCGCGTCTTCCCCTTCCGCGCACCTTCAAGTCTCCGCACCTTCCCGTCTCCGCGCGCCGTCCGTTTCCCCGCGCCTTTTCCTTCTCCGCGCGCCGATCTTGGAGGTGTGGCGCCGGGGCACTCCGGTTATGTCCCGGTTTGTCAACCACCACAACTCCAAGATCGGCGCGGTGAGGGTGCCTACGGCGTCGGCGCGCCGTTGAAGACCAGGCCCCAGCGACCGGCCTCCGGACCCTCCGGCGGGTACCG
>NZ_JBEXCY010000021.1:0-100504 GCF_040605515.1 Dactylosporangium sp. NPDC005572
CTTGCCGAAGGTGATCGGCATGATGCCCGCCCCGGTCAGGGTCACCGTTTTGGGCGCCGACGTTTCGTATGCCGGAACCTGGCCGAAGTCGAAATACGGCGGTGAGGCCGTGGCGTCGCGCGCGTCGAAGCCGGTCAGCGACAGCAGCCGGACGACCTTACCCGCGGTCGAGTTCTCGGCCAGGGTCAGCAGCGCCGTCTGGTCGCCGAACGCCGTCGCCTTCGGCGTGACGGTCAGCTTGCAGGTCTCACCGTACGAGAGGGTCTTGCCCGAGCAGGTGTTCGCCGAGATCTGGAACGCCCCCGGGTTCGTCCCGGAGAGCGCGGCCGCGCCGAACGTCGTCGGCTCGGTTCCGTTCACCTCGACGACGACGTCCTGCGGCGTGCCCGCCGTGCCCACCGGCTGATCCCCGAACTGCAGCCGGTAGTCCCAGCTGTCGGTGGCCTTGTAGCCGATGCTCGACTGGAAGCGGATCTCACCCCTGGCTACGGCCACCCCATTGCCCGAACAGGGGACCGAGTAGGTCGCCGCGAAGGCAGTGAACTTCCCCGTCGCGTCGTCGTAGTCCGCCTGACTGACCGCCAGCGTGCCGGGCGCCCGATAATCGCAGCCCTGCCCGTCGCCACTGATGTTGAGGACAGTCGTCGAGGGCAGCGGATTGAAGTTGGTCGCGGTCTGGTACGACTGCCCGGCGACGAACCGGGTCCCGGTCGGCGGCGACACGTCCAGGTAGTGCCCGTGGCTGCCGCTGAAGCCGCGCATCACCAGCGCATAACCGTTCGCGTTCTGCTGGTAGACCTCGAGCGTGTTGCGGGACGCCTCGTAGGAGAAGCTCCCGTCGATGTAGCCCCAGCCCTCGAAGTGCATCGTGAAGGCCGTGTACGGAGTTGCGGGCGGCGCGGCATTTGCGGCGCCGGCTGGTGCGGTGAACGAAAGGAGGAGTGCGAGGGCGCCGATCACTACGCCACGAATGGTGCGCATGTCTTCCCCGTCGATCGGACTGAACACCGGGCAAGATCCCGGCGCTCAGTCAAGATAATGATTCGCACCATCGGCGGGCAAGCGCGTGAATGCGCAGCGCACGGCCCCCGAAAATGCCCGCCGCTCAACCGCGCAGCTGCGCGTTGAGCCGGGCGGCCTGTCGCGTGAGGTGGTCGCGTTCGGGGAGATTGGGTGCCGACCGGGCGGCCTCGGCGTAGAGCCGTGCCGCGGTGACCGGGTCACCGTCCCGCTCGTGCAGGTATGCGGCGGCCGCGGCGTAACGGGGCAGGGAGGGGTCGAGCTCCGCCAGGGCGGCCAGGCCGGCCCGTGGGCCGTCTGCCTCGCCGACGGCGACGGCGCGGTTGAGGCGGGCCACCGGGTTGTCGGTGAGCCGCAGCAGTTCGTCGTACCACTCGACGATCTGCACCCAGTCGGTCTCCTCGGCCGTGCGCGCGTCGGCGTGGAGCGCGGCGATGGCGGCCTGGGCCTGGAACTCCCCCAATCGGTCGCGGGCGAGGGCCGCCTGGAGCACGTCGACGCCCTCGGCGATCAGGCGGGTGTCCCACCGGCCGCGGTCCTGCTCGGCGAGGGGCACGAGGGTGCCGTCGGCGCGGGTCCGGGCCGGGCGCCGCGCGTGGTGGAGCAGCATGAGCGCGAGCAGGCCCGCCACCTCCTCGTGGTGGGTCTTGGCGGCCAGCTGGCGGGTGAGCCGGATCGCCTCGGCGGAGAGGTCGACGTCGCCGGAGTAGCCCTCGTTGAAGACCAGGTAGAGCACGCGCACCACCGTGGCGACGTCACCGGGCTGGTTGAACCGGACGCCCGAGACGGTCCGCTTGGCCCGGCTGATCCGCTGGGCCATGGTCGCCTCCGGCACGAGGTAGGCCTGCGCGATCTGACGCGTGGTCAGGCCACCGACCGCGCGCAGCGTGAGCGCGACGGACGATGCCGGCGTCAAGGAGGGGTGAGCGCACAGGAAGTACAGCTGGAGCGTGTCGTCCACCGCCTCGACCGGTCCGGGCCCGGGCTCGCCCTCGACGCGTTCCTCGCGCCGCCGCCGGGAGGTATCGGCGCGGGCGGCGTCGAGGAACTTGCGCCAGGCCACGGTGACCAGCCAGCCCTTGGGGTCCTGCGGCGGAGCATCCGGCCACCCGCGCACGGCCTCGACCAGGGCGTCCTGCACGGCGTCCTCGGCCGACGCGAAGTCCGCCCCGCGCCGGACGAGGACACCGATCACCGCGGGTACGAGGTCCCGCAGCAGCGGCTCGTTCACTCGGTGACCGTGGGCGAGTCGGCCAGGAACGGCCGGACCTCCAGCCATTCGTAGATCGGCTTGCCGCCCGGCCCGGGGGCCGCCGACAGCTCCCCCGCCAGCTGTACCGCGCGGTCCCACGACTCCACGTCGATGACGTACCACCCGGCGATCAGGTCCTTGGTCTCGACGAACGGCCCGTCGGTCACCGGTGGCCGCCCCTCGCCGTCGTACCGCACGAACGCGCCACCGGGCGCCAGCGCCTGGGCGTCGACGAACTCGCCCGTCTCCTCCAGCCGGGCCGCGAAGTCGCGCATGAACTGCACGTGCGCGTCGACCTCCTCCGGCGTCCACTGGTCCATCGGCGCCCAGTCAACGGTGGGGGCCGGGCCGCCGCGGTAGTGCTTGAGCAGCAGGTACTTGGCCATCGTGTGCTCCTTACCCGTACGGCCCATTGTGGCCGTGTTCGCTCGGGGACGGAGCCGCGAGCCGGTTCTCGACATCCCACCGGGAACTTTCCTGGCGGACTTCCGAAGACCGCTCAGCCGACGACCTTCACGGGCGGCGCCGCGGCCGGGTGCCGGGGCGACTCCTCGGTGCCGTGGTCGGCCTGGGTGGCCGCCGGCGCTGGGCGGTGCCCGGCGCTCGGCTCCAGACGTGCCCGCCGCCAGGTGACGATCCGCCGGCCGAGCCTGATGAACGGCTGCTCGACCAGGCGGTAGAGCACATCGGCCATCGCCAGCGCGACGATCGCGACAAGGATCGCCCTGGTGTTGCCGTAGTTCAGCACGAACCCGGTGCCGAGCACCTGGTTGCCGACCTTCACCAGCCACAGCACCGCCACGCCGGCCAGCACCTGCAGCAGGTACAGCGAGTAGGACCGCTCGCCGATGAAGCCCAGCACCCGCGTCGACAACAGCCGGGTGCCGGGCGAGCGGGCGAGCAGGCCGGGCAGCATCAGGGCGACGCACAGCGCGTACCAGGGGATGACCTTGACCTCGCCGAAGGCGTGGTAGGCCGGGCCGAGGGCGAGCTGGACCCCGACGAACCCGATCACCAGCGCGGTGCCGACGACCGGATGCGTCAGCGGTCGAATGACCGCGAAGCCCCGCGGGTGGTGCGCCAGGATCGCCAGCAGGCAGCCGATCAGGATCGGGACGTAGTGGATGTACAGGTCACGGCTGAGCACCGCGGCCACCACGGCGGCGGCGATGAGCCCGACCGTCACCCCGATCCGCCGACCGAGCGGGATGGCCCCGGCGGCGAATGCGACCAGCGGCCACACCAGGTAGAACTTCTGCTCGATCCCCAGGGTCCAGGAGATGGTGAAGGTTCCGAACGTACTGAACTCGTTCATGAACGTCAGGTAGTAGGGCATGCCACCGTTCAGGTCGCTGAACAGCGCTCCGGGTGGCGCGTAGTAGAGCGCCATGGCGATCAGCACCACCAGGTAGACCGGGACGATCCGGAACAGCCGGCGCACGTAGAAGTCGAGGAACGAGATCCGGCCGGACCGGTCCTCCTCGCGCAGGGCGAGGGTGGTGATCAGGAAGCCGGAGAGCACGAAGAAGATGTGCACCCCGCTGTGGCCGGACAGCCAGCGCCAGTCGGAACCGCCGAAGTGGAACATCACCACCATCAGTGCCGCAATGGCGCGCAGCCCGTCGAGCGCCGGAAACCGGCGGAGCGCACGGAACTCGTCATGTGTCATCGACGCCAATGCTGGCTCCTTACCGGACGGGGTGATCGGGACAATCTAGCGAGCCGCGGCCATCCGCGAAACCGCTGAACGTCGAGCACGGTCCGGTGAAACGGCGACGGCGCCATCGGGTTGCCCCGATGGCGCCGTCCGGTGGTTCGTGGTTGTCAGTTCGGCCGTTTCACGGTTGGTGTGTAGTCCTTGACCACGCCCGAGCTCGTGGCGCTGACGCCGGAGCCGGTGAAGACGACGTAGTCGAAGGTGCCGGAGACGTCAATGGCGATATGGACGGTGCCTCCGCCGTTGTAGACGTTGTAGGCCCCGACCTCGTTGAGGTTGATCACGGCCGCGTTCGGCCGGACCTCGTTGGCGACGAGGTTGAGGTTGCTCACCGCGGGCTTGGCGTCGCCGGCGGCCCAGACGGTCAGGTACGTGGCCGTGGTGGGCAGGATGCCGGTGAGGTTGCTGACCAGCGCGTACGTGTTCGGGCCGCGCAGGGCGGACGGTGCGGTGATGGTGGTGGTGCTGTTCGGGCCGAGGCTGCGCGGTGCGCCCAGACCGTCCCGGGAGTCCGCGATCCGGGTCGGGCTGACCGGGTGGAACTGCAACCCGTCACCGAGCGAGCCGTCGTCGTAGAAGCCGACGAGGTCCACGATGATGTCGGTGGCATAGCCCGACCCGTTGAAGACACCGAAGATCGCTGCGCCCTCGCACCACGAGTAGTCGGGGGAGTTGGGGCACGCCGAGGTCTCCACGATGGTGAAGTTCGGCACGATCTGACCCCGGTTGAAGTTCAGGGTCGAGGCGTTGGGCACCGTGCTGAGCCCGTCGTAAGCGGTCAGGTAGCCGGACGAGTCCGGGTTGACCGCGGTGATGTTCAGCGCGAGGGCCTTGATCTGCTTGCCCGAGTCCGGGAGGCCGTTGACCCCGACCCCCAGCTGCAGGGTCTGCCTGCCGCCGACCTTCCCGTACTCCCGGGTGTCGATCAGCCGCTCCGGGTAGAACCGGTGGTACAGACCGCCAGCGGTAGTGCCGGAAGCGGTGTAGTAGCCGAGGGTGTCGGCGATGACATCCACGCTGCCCCCGGCATTGAAGATGTCGACCTTTCCGCCGGTCCCGACCGGCACCGTCACCGCGTTCGCGCCGGTCCAGCCCGCCGGGAAGTTGAGGTTCGACGCCGTCGGACGCGTCACCCCGGTCGGGTACACCGTCAGATACCCCGCGGTCGTCGGGTTCGTGGCGGTGACGTTGAGCACCACCGCCGTCACGCCGGACGCCGGGATGCCGCCCCGGCCGGTCACCTGCAGGTGCAGCGTCCCACCGGGACCGATCTTCGCGACGGGAGCCCCGTTGCCCGTGCGCGTGTCAAGAATCCGAGCGGCATCGACCGGGACGTACTTGCCCCCGCTGTTCGGCGCCACCGTCACCGCGAGCTGGAACAGCGCCGTGCGGGTCGCCGACGTGCCGGTGCCGACGATGGTGATGCCGTAGACGCCCGAGGGCGTGGAGGCGGTCGTCTTGATCGAGACCGTCGACGAGCCACCGCTGGTGACCGACGTCGGGCTGAAGGACACGGTGACGCCGGTGGGCAGGCCGGTTGCCGAGAACGTGACGTTCTGGGCGCTACCAGCCACCGTCCCGGTGACCGCCGTCGTGGTTGCCGAACCGCCCGCGGTGACCGAACCGCTCTGGGAGGTCAGCGCCAGCGAGAAGTCGTTGGCGGGCGCCGGGTTGGCGACGCGGAGCAGCTTGTTGGGCGAGCCGGTGCCCGGGTCGATGACGGCACCGTTGACGGCGCCACTGACCAGATAGTCCCGGATCTGCTGCGGTGTCCAGCTCGGGTTGGCCGACGCCACGAGCGCGGCAGCGCCGGTCACGTGCGGAGCTGCCATCGAGGTGCCGTCGATGGTGTTGTTCGCCGTGTTGCTGCTGTTCCACGCCGACGTGATGCTGACGCCGGGCGCGAAGATGTCGAGGCAGCTGCCGTAGTTCGAGAAGTACGCCCGGGTGTCGGAGCTGTCCGTGGCGCCGACCGTGATCGCCGCCGGGACCCGGGCCGGGGAGAAGTTGCAGGCGTTGAGCGGGTTGCCCACCGCGTCGCCGTTGCCGGCCGACACGGTGTACGTGATGCCGGAGTTGATCGAGTTCTGCAGGGCGTTGTCGATCGTGGCATCGGCGCCGCCGCCGAGGCTCATGTTCGCCACCGCCGGCTTGACCGCGTGGGCCGTCACCCAGTCGATGCCCGCCACGACCTGTGCCGTGGTGCCACTGCCACCACAGTCGAGCACACGCACGGCGACCAGCTGGACGCCCTTCGCGACGCCGTAGGAGGACCCGCCGACCGTGCCCGCGACATGCGTGCCGTGGCCGTTGCAGTCGGCAGCCGTGCCGCCCGCGGTGACCGCGTCGAAGCCGGTGGTTGCCCGCCCGCCGAAGTCGTTGTGGGTCAGGCGGATGCCCGTGTCGATGACGTACGCGTGCACAGTCGACGCGGTGTTCGGGTAGGTGTACGAGCCGTCCAGCGGCAGACTGCTCTGGTCGACCCGGTCCAGTCCCCATGACGGCGGGTTCGTCTGGGTCCCTGAGGCCTGGAAGATCCCGTTGCGTTGCACGTACTCGACGGCGCTGTCCCCGGCGAGCCGCTTGGCCGCGGCCTCGCTCAGCGAGATCTCGAAGCCGTGGAGCGCGCGGCTGTAGCGGTGCCCGACCTTGCCGCCATATCTACCCGTCAGCGCCTTGGCGGTGGCGTCGACGCCGTGCTGCTGCAGCGATGCTGAGTCCTTGAGGACCACCACGTAGCTGTCGGCGACCACCTTGGCGGTGCCCGAGGGCAGAATGTCCCCGACCGGTGGTGGGGCGGAGGCGGCCATGCCGGCGTTGGTCACCGTGGCCGCCACCACTGCCGTGACCGCCACGGTCGCGGCGCGATACCACCGCCCGGTTGTGCTTGGGAGTTTCATCTCCCGTCCTCCCTCTCGTAAACCGGCCACACGGGCTCATCACGTCGCACAGAAACGGCCCAGCGATAGAGGGGCAGCCAGATGACCGGGCCATCCACATGTCCGGATGGTCCAGAGACGGTGCCGAGGCGCTGCAGGCGTACGATGATTCCCCCGATTTCGCCGCACGGAAGGCGGCGACGTCCGGGGGAACCGTACGATCACGCGCAACCGGTCGCAAGTGGACTTTCGGTTGGAGCAAACTCTGCCGCTCAAATTGATCGAGATGTTCACCGTCGGTTCTTGTGCCGAGACATCCCGTACCGCACGCAAAGGCTGACTCCCCGTCATCACGGGATCGACAAAGCGGCGTCATCGAGCGTTTCGGCCCGATGACGCCGCCTGGTCATGTTCGAAGAGCTACTAGATCTTGCGCTTCTGTGGCGTGCCCACAACCGTCCCGGTCAGCGGCGCGGGCGCCTGTGGCAGTCCGTTGGCCTGGACCGAGGACCCTCCCGAACCGGGGATGTATTCGAACGTTCCGGACACGTCGATCACGACATCGACTCTCCAAGCGGCGTTGAAGATGTTGAAGTCGTTGTTCCCGCCGACGCCGATGACCGCCGCGTTCGACCTGAGGTCGTTCCGCGCCAGGTTGAGGTTGCTCACCGTCGGCTGGGCCGTACCGTTGGCCCACAGGCTCAGGTAGGTCGAGTTCGACGGATTGACGCCGGTCGCGTTGGAGACCAGGGCGACGGTGTTGTCGCCGGCGACGGTCGCCGGCGCTTTGACCGTCTGGGTGCCGGCACCGGTGAAGGTCTTGGCACCGAGGCCCGAGCGGGTGTCGACGATCCGGGTCGGGGTCAGCGGGTGGAACCGCAGGCCCCCGGGAACCTGTCCGTCGTCGTAGAACCCGAAGATGTCCACGATGATGTGGGTCTTCCCGCTGGACATGTTGGCGATGCCGATGGATGGGTATCCGATGTTGCTGTTGCCGCTGCACTCGTAGAAGCACATCGCGGTCGGCACGATCGCGAAGTTCGGCACGATCGAGTGCGGCGTGAAGTTGAGCGTGGACGCGGTCGGCACGTCGCCGTATCCGTTCCAGGTGGTGATGTAACCACCCTGGCTCGGGTCGACCGCCGTGATGTTGACCGCGAGCGCGCGGATGTGCGAGTCGTACTTGGTGCCGTAGCTGACCGGCAACCGGATCCACTCGAAGCCGCCGAACGCTCCGCCGAAGCCCGGATCGCGACTGTCCAGGATGCGCTCCGGGACGGTCCGCCAGTACTGACCGGCAGCGTAGTCGTTCTGGCTCTGGTCGTAGCCGTAGTAGTAGCCGAGGACGTCGGCGACCACATGGACATTGCCACCAGGGTTGAAGATGTCGACCTTGCCGCCGGTCCCGATCGGCACCGTCACCGCGTTGGCGCCGATCCACCCCGCCTGATAGTTCAGGTTGGACGCGAGCGGCCGCGCGACGCCGGTCGGGAAGACGGTGAGATAGCCGGCCGAGGTCGGCGAGACCACCGTGACGTTGAGGACGACCGCGGAGATGGCGCCCTGCGGCACCCCGCCACGACCGAGCACCTGCAGGTGCAGCGTCTGGTTGGCGCCGAGCGGGGCCTTCGGCGCGCCGTTACCCTCTCGCGTGTCGAGGATCCGGGACGGGGTCAACGGCTGGAAGGTGCCCTCCGCGCCGAGCCGCCCGGTGATGGAGAGGGAGAAGCTGCGCTTGCCACGGTCGCTGTTGTCGGCCATGGTCAGCGTCGCGAAATCGTCGCCGATCTTCGTCGGAGTGCCCTGCACGGTCACCGTGCAGGTCTGGCCGTACGACCGGGTCGCGCCGGCGCACGTGCCGCCGGTGATCTTGAACGCCGCCGCACCGGTGCCCTCGATCTTGGGCGCCTGCAGCGTGATCGGCGTACTGCCGGTCGAGGTGAGCGTCACCGTCTTGGTGACGCTGTGGCCGAGGCCCACCGTGCCGAAGCCGGCCCAGGTCGGCGACTGGGTGGTCTCGGCATAGCCCCGGCCGGAGTGCCAACGGATCTCGCCGTAGAGCTCCAGACAGGTCTGCTGGTGGTAGGTGGCGGCGAAGGTGGTGACATCGTTCGTGCTCGGATCCCGCGTGATCTCGTGGATCGTCACCGAGCCGGCGCTGTCGTTGCAGCCGAAGCCCTGCCCGCTGACATCCAGCGAGTAGTGGGTGGCGTCACCCATGCGCGTGGTCGGGAAGGTGCCGACGGCGAGTTGCTGGCCGGTCGGCGCCCCCACGTTCACGCTGTAGCTGTTGCCGTCGGCGGCCTGTGCGGTGATGTAGAAGCCCTCTGCGCCCCGCATGGTGAGCCTGAGCGTGGCATTGTCCGGAGTGAAGCTGTTGCTCCAGCTCCCGTTCATGGTGAAGGCGTCATATGGAGCGGTCGGTGCTGCGGCGCCGGCGATGCCAGGCAGTCCAGCAAGGGTGAGAGAGACCGCTCCGAGGACGACGCCCAGCTTGCGCAATACGCGCATCTGACTCCCCCGTCATCGTCGTGTCGCATGTGCGACACCGGCCGAACTCTAGCGACTCTCACGCATGTCTACAATCGGTTGTTCGGTGATATCGTCCACTGTGGACCCTGGAGCCGGGCATGGAATGCCGGCTCGCGCACGCCGCGGCAAGATCGTCCGAAATGGCCGCTTTCCCGGTTGGCGCGAAACGATCGGGCGCGCGAAGTGCCTTCATTGCACTTGGATCGCCGCCAACGTCCTAACCCGACGATATTCACGGATGAACACACAGTGAATGTCGGTACGAAACGGGCCCTCGGTGACCAGTCGATACGAACAGTCGCTTGTGGAGGCATAACCGAGTGGTTACCGTGCAACGGTTCTACCCACCATTTGCTCCAACAACGGGGAGACACATGCGTCTCATGCGAACAGTAGGCAGCGTGCTCGGAGCCGTAGCGCTCACCGCAGCCGTGCTGCCGGCTCAGGCGAACGCGGCTCCGGCCGCACCGGTCACGGCCTCCGCCATCGACCCCATCGACCCGTCCACGCCTGAGGGCACCTACACCGCGCTCACCCCCACCCGCATCCTCGACACCCGCGAGGGCAACGGGGCGCCCAAGGCACCGCTGGGCGCCAACCAGACGCTGCACCTGCAGGTCAGCGGCCGGGGTGGCGTGCCGGCGACCGGCGTCTCGGCCGTCGTGCTCAACCTGACGGCGACGGGCCCCACCTCGTCGGGCTACCTCACCGTCTACCCGACCGGCGTGGCGCGGCCGGTGGTGTCCAACATCAACTTCACCGCCGGCTGGACCGGCGCCAACGCGGTGACGGTCCCGCTCGGCACCGGTGGCAAGATCGACATCTTCAACCCAGCCGGGAACATCAGCGTCATCGCCGACGTCGTCGGCTACTACGCGACCAAGACCGCCGCCACGAAGGGCGGCAACTACCGGGAGCTCATCCCGGGACGGGTGCTCGACACCCGCGAGGACGGCTTCGGTCCGGTCGGCCCGTTCGACCCGGTCTGGGTCGCCGTCACCATCGGCGACGGCAGCAACGACAGCCACGTGCGTGCCTTCGCCGTGAACATCACCGCCGTCAACGGCAGCCTCGGTGGCTACCTCACGGCATGGAACGGGGTCGGCAACCCGCCGACCGCGTCCACGCTCAACTTCGGCCGGAACGTGGCCGTGCCGAACTTCGCCGTCGTTCCCACCGCACCGTGCAACTGGGACAACTGCGGCGCGGCGCCGATGATCGGCATCTACAACGGCTCCGGTGGCACCACCCACATCATCGTGGACGTCGTCGGCTACTACGACGACGGCACGCTCGGCGGCCTCCGGTTCAACCCGATCACCCCGACGCGGATCACTGACACGCGCAGCGCCGGCCAGCACGCGCTCGGCCCGGCGAGCACCACGGCGTTCCCGGCCTCGGCGGTCACCGGCGAGAACACCTACTCGCTCGTCACCAACGTGACGGGTATCGACCCGTCGAACTCGACCTACCTGACCCTGTGGTCGGGCGAGGGCAGCCGGCCCCTGGTCAGCAACCTCAACCTCCTCCCGCACGAGGTGCGTGCGAACGCCGCCTACGTGGGCGTCGACAACAACTTCAAGTACAGCGTCTTCAACCCGGCGAACACGGTTCACATGGCGCTGGACGTGACCGGCACCTTCGAACTGCCCGTCGCGCCTGCTGCCGCTTCGGCGATCGTTGCACAGCCGGCGGTCGGAACGGCGCACCGCAGCTAGCACGGCCCGCTCGACCGCACGATCTCGACGGCGTCACCGGAGCACCCGCTCCGGTGGCGCCGTCACCGTCAGGAGAGGTCGAGACCCCCGCCGACCAGGACCGCGTCGGGCAGGCCGTATGCGCCCTGGGTCATGATCTGCACGTAGGGGTCGGGGATGCGGATGTCGGCGGTGAAGTGCTGGGTGTTGCTGTCCACGCCGAGCTCCTCGTAGCGCCAGCCGTTGGCGAGGGTCGGCGCGGCACCGGGGTACCGGCCCGGGCTGATGCCCTGCTCGAAGACCCCCGGAGCCACCATGACACTGATCGTGCCGCCGGGGCCGCGGATGAACCACTCGCCGTTGCCCGTGGCCGGCCGGATCGAGCAGCCGGCGATGCGAGCCCCGGCCGGCAGGACGGTGGGGCGCACGTACGGAGCGCACCGGTGGCCGCGCTCCAGGCTCAGCGTGCCGGCGAACGCGACGACCTTGTCCGCGGACACGGGGCCACGCAGGGACAGCTCGGCCCGGACGCCGGCGATCGGCTGCCAGGTGACGCGGGTCGTGCGGTCGCCGGTCTCGACGAGCGCCGGCTGTCCACCGACGGTCGCCTGCGCGGAGTGCAGCTGCTCCGGCGGTTCCGGCAGGCGCGTGGGATCGGGGGTGGGCGACGGCGACGCCGCGGGCGCGAGCGTCAACTCGACGAAGAAGCCCTTGTCCGTCCCGTTCGGGTCGTTGGCGGCGTTACCTTGCAGCGACAGCCGTTCGATGCCGTCCCGCACCGCCCACTCGGTCCGCACCTCGTAGGGGAACTGACCGACATCGAAGTGGATCATCTCCGGATCGCTGCCGATCGCGCCCGCGGCGGGGCTCGGGATCGGCACGGCCGGCGGCGCGGGCACCGCGTACGAGCCGAGCAGCAGGCGCGGCAGGAGCATGGCCAGCAGCGCGCCGACGGCCACGACCGCCGTTGCCGTGCCGGCGACCCGGCGGGTGCGGCGCCGGCGGTACGCCGGACCGATCCGCGCCAGCAATGCCACGGCGTCGGTGTCGCCCTCCACGCGGGCCCGCAGCGCGCCGCGCAGGGCCTTGAGGTCCGTGCTCATCGGTGCAGCTCCTCAAGATCGTGCAGCTCGACGCGCATCGCGGCGAGCGCGCGCATGGCGTGGGTGCGGACGGTGGCCCGCGCGCAGCCGAGGATCTGGGCGATCCGGTCGTCGTCGAGGTCCTCGTAGTAGCGCAGCGCGATCACCGCCCGCTGCCGCTTCGGCAGCGCCCGGACCCGCTCCCAGAGGGCGAGCCGCTCGGCGGTCGGCGGTCCGTGGTCGTGCGCGCCGGGCCAGGCGTCGGCGTCGAGCTCGGCCGGCATCTCCCGGCTGGACCGCCGCCGCCACCAGGACGCGTTGACGTTGATGAGCGTGCGCCGCACGTAGAGGTCGGGCTGGTCGGTCCGCAGGATCCGCGCCCACCGCGGATAGACCCGCACGAGGGTGTCCTGCACGAGATCGTCGGCCCGATGGACATCGTCAACGAGCAAACGCGCGAGCCGCAGCAGCCCCGGCCCCCGCGCAAGCACGTACTCCTCGAACGTCACGCCCTACTGACTACCGGAGCTCGTCGATCTGTTGACACCACCCGGGGACAGGCGGGTCAGCTTGTCGGGGTTGAGCACGCCGTAGATGGCGTGGATGCGGCCGGCCCGGACGTCGAAGGCGACCAGCTGCCGCTGGCCGCCGATCACGGTCCAGATCGCCGGCTCGCCGTTGGCCTCGGTCAGGTACGCCTCGGTGATCGGGTAGCGGGTCGTCAGGCCCGCCACGAAGGCCACGACGTCGGCGCGGCCGGTGATCGGCCGCAGCGCGGCGCGGACCTTGCCGCCGCCGTCGTTGTAGGCGACCACGTCCTCGCTGAGCAGGTCGGTCAGCGCGGACAGGTCGCCGCCGCGCGCGGCGGCGAGGAAGCGGGCGAGCAGCGCCCGGTGCTCGTCCGCCGACGGCGTGAACCGTCCGTCGCGCTGCTCGGCCAGCCGGTGCGCCGCGCGGCGGTGCAGCTGCCGGCAGGTGCCGGCCGGACTGCCGACGATCTGGGCGATCTCGTCGTACGGCAGGTCGAACGCCTCGCGCAGGACGAACACCGCGCGCTCCGGTGGCGACAGGCGCTCCATCAGGTGCAGCGTCGCGTAGGACAGGGTGTCGCGCAGCTCGGCCGAGTCGGCCGGTCCGACCGCGTCGGCCGCGACCGGCTCGGGCAGCCAGGGGCCGGTGTAGGCCTCCCTGGTCACCCGGGCCGAACGGAGCTGGTCCAGGGCCAGCCGGGACACCACGGTCACCAGGAAGGCCCGCGGCTCGCGCACCTGCGACCGGTCGGTGCCCGTCCACCGCAGGTACGCCTCCTGGACGACGTCCTCGGCGTCCCACATGCTGCCAAGTAGCCGGTAGGCCAGCCCCAGCAGCAGCGGGCGCAGCCGCTCGAACTCCTCCATGTCAGGCCGCGTCCCAGGCGGCGTACCGCGGGCGCCAGTTCAGCTCCAGCCGCGCCCGCGCGTTGTCCGCACCGCGCAGCTCGTTCATGAACGCCACGCCCCACCCGCCGACGGCCAGCCTGGCCAGTGCGGCCGGCGCCGGTTTCGGCCGCGGTCCGCCGAGGATGCTCGCGTACCGCGGGAGCCAGTCCCGCAGCGCGGTGGGCTCGTCGTCGACGACGTTCAGCACGCCGGCGGCCGCGTCCCGGTCGAGTGCCGCCGCGATCGCGCTCGCCGCGTCCTCGGTGTGCGTGAACGAGAACACCGCGTGGCCGCCGCCGACCAGCGGTACCTTGCCGGCGCGGACCTGCCGGGCGAACGACCCGTCGGCCGCATAGACCGTTCCCGGGCCGTGCAGGTGCCCGAAGCGCAGCACCAGCCCACCGGCCGCGGTGGTCGTCCGCTCGAGCTCGACCAGGGCGGCCAGCACCGGGACGAACTGCTTCGGCGTCCGCCGGGTCCAGAGCGGCGCGTCCTCGTTGGCGAGGCCGGCGCCGGGCTGGTACGCGTACGCGAGCCCCTGGCTGACGATCCGCGCGCCGCCGGCCGCCTCGACGAGGTTGCGCGTGCCCTCGGTGCGCAGCCGGTTGGTGACCGCGAAGTCGCGGGCCAGCCGCCTCGGGTTCACCTCGGGCGGGATCGCGGTCAGCAGGTTCACGACGGCGTCCGGCGCCGCCGCGCGCACGGCCCGCCGTACCGCCTCCCGGTCGAGCGCGTCCGCCTCGACCACCTCGACGCCGGCGCCGGCCGACGTCCCGCGCCGGACCATCGCCACCACCTGGTGGCCCACCGCGTCGAGCAGCGGCACCAGCCGGCTGCCGATCACCCCGGTGGCACCCGCGACCAAGACCCGCATGTCGTCCTCCTCGAAGTTGGCAGGATGAGGACGGGCGAGCTGGTCAGGTCGTTACAGGTTTCCGTGTGATCGCCGTCATGCGGAGCCGGCGTCGAGGTACCGGCGGGCGGCCTCGGTGCGGGTGGCGGCGCCCAGCTTGGTGAGGATGCGCGACACGTGCACGCCCGCGGTGTTCGCGCTGATGAACAGGGCCGCGGCGATCTGCCGGTTGGTCCTGCCCTCGGCCACCAGGCGCAGGACGTCGTGTTCCCGGGCGGTCAGGCCCATGGCCGGCGGGGCCGACGGGCGGCGCACGACCGGTAGCGGGGCCTGGAACAGGCACCGCGACAGCTCGTACGGCTGGCCCAGCGCGCGCCAGCCCTCGGCCGCCTCCTCCCAGCGGGCCTCGGACATCGCGCGGTACGCCGCATCGACCGGGCCCACGACCGGCAGGTCCGGGCGGTCGGCCGGGCGCGCCTCGGCCAGCAGCGCCCACGCCTCGTGCGGGTGGGCCGAGAGGTCCGCGACGGCCGCCGTCGCCGCGTAGATCTCGGGCGCCCGCGACGGGGTGAGGCGGGCCTCCAGGGTGCCGAGCCGGATCCGGTACGGCCGGGCCCACGGCTCGTCGCCGACCAGGTCGCGGGCGGCCGCCGCGGACGCCGACGCGGCGGCCCCGTCGCCCCGGGCCAGCTCGATCTCGCCGCGGCTGATCAGCAGCGCGGCGTGGCTCAGGGGTGGCAGGTACGGCTCGCCCAGGGCCTCGTCGACCAGGTCCAGCGCGTCCTGCCCGCGGCCCAGCGCGGTCAGCGCCTGGACCCACTTCACGACCAGGATCGGGCCGTGCCGCGCGTACTCGTACGTCTCGTGCGCGGCGCCGATGCCGGCGCGGATCGCCTCGATCGCGGCCGCGTACCCGCCCACGGCGATGCGCGCCGCCGCCTCCCAGGTCGCGACGGTCGTCAGCGTGGGCGCGTCGGCGAGCGCGCGGGCCTGGGCGAAGTGGACGTCGGCACCGGTGGCGAGGGCGAGGTACGCATGCGCGGTCGCGAGCACCGGGCCCTTCGACGTCAGCCCGAGGGCCTCCCGCGCGCGGCGCTCGGCGCTCGCCATGTCGCCGGCGAACACCTCGACGGCCGCCAGGTCGACCAGGATCGCCGCGCGCAGCTCGGCCGGCGGGTCCAATGCCAGCGCCGCGAGGAGGTCGTCGCGGCCGCCGGCCCGGTTGAGGTTCTTCAGCCGGGCCTGCCGGTAGTACCGCGCGGCGTCCGGGGCGGCGGCGATCGCCTGCGCCGACCAGTCCAGGCCGAGGGCGACCGAGCCGGTGGCGTGGGCGGCCACCACCGCCTGGTCGAGCACGGTGAGCCGGTCGGCGCCGACGACGGTCGCGGCGTCGGGCACCCGGTCCCACAGGTCGAGGACCTGCCGCAGCAGGTGCAGCCGCTCCGGCTCGGTGCCCGCCCGGCCGGCCCGGCCGGCCGCGCGCCAGGCCGCGTCCAGCGCCCGCGGGAGGTCGCCGGCCGCCTCGGCGTGCGCGGCCACCCGGGCGGGCTCCCGTTCGAGACCGGCCAGCCGCTGATGCAGCCGGGCCCGGCGGACCGGCAGCAGGCGCTCGTACACCGCCTGCCGGACCAGCGCGTGCCGAAACGCGTACGCCGCCCCGGTCGCGGACAGCACGTGCTCGTCGACGAGCCGCCGGAGCGCCGCGTCCAGCCGGGCCTCGGGCAGGTCGGCCACCGCCTCCACGAGCTCGTGCTCCGCGACGGTCCCGGCCACCGACGCCACCGCGAGCACCTGGCGTGCGTCGTCGTCGAGGTCGGGCAGGCCGGCGTACAGCAGGTCGAGCAGTTCGGCCGGGGAGTCCCGGGGTGATCGGGCGAGCGCCTGGACGAAGAGCGGGTTGCCGTGGCTGCGCTCGGCGACCCGGGCGGCGAGGGCCGGCTCCGGCTCGCGGCCGAGCAGCCCGGCCAGCTGCCGGCCGACCTCGTGCCGGCTCAGCGGGGCGGGCTCGATCCGCAGTACTGCGGGCACCCGGGACAGCTCGGTCACCAGCTGTCGCAACGCGCCGGTCGGCGGCCGGTGACTGCCGGCGAGGAACACGCCGGGGTGCGCCAGGTTGGCGACCAGGAACGACAGCAGTTGCAGGCTCGACCCGTCGGCCCAGTGCAGGTCTTCGAGCACGAGCACCAGCGGCCGGGTGTCCGCTGTCTCCTCCAGCAGCGTCAGTACCGCACCGAGCAGCCCGATCTGGTCCACGGGCCCGCTGCCGGACAGCCAGGCGGACACCGTGGCCGCCGGCTCTCTGCCCTCGGCCGCGCGCACCAGGCCCCGCAGCGGTGCGACGAACGGCGCGAACGGGATCCCGTCGTTGCCGAACTCCACGCACCGGCCCGGCAGGACCAGCGGCTCCGGGCCGAGGCGGGTGGCGAACTCGTGCAGCAGGCGGGACTTGCCGATGCCGGCCTCGCCGGACAGCAGCACCGTGCTGACCCGCTCGTCCTCGTAGGCGGCCAGCATCGCCGTCAGCTCGGCGCCGCGGCCCACGAACGTTCCACCCCCGCGGACGATCACCGGCCCAAGATAACGAGATCTCATGATTCGTGACCAGCCTCTTTACCTGAAGGCTCGGACGCATGACGAACATCAAGCCCTTCCGGATCGAGATCCCCCAGGCCGACCTCGACGACCTGCGCAGCCGCCTGCGGCGGACCCGCTGGACCGACGATCTGCCCGGGGCCGGCTGGGAGCGCGGTGTGCCGGCCGCCTACCTGCGCGAGCTCGCCGCCTACTGGGCCGACAAGTTCGACTGGCGGGCCCAGGAAGCGCTGCTCAACCGGTACGACCAGGGCATCACCCAGATCGACGGGCAGCGCGTCCACTTCGTGCACGTCCGCTCCGAGCGGGCCGACGCGACACCGCTGCTGCTGATCCACGGCTGGCCCGGCTCGGTCGTCGAGTTCCTGGACCTGATCGAGCCGCTCACCGCCCCCGCTGCCGGCGAGCCGGCGTTCCACCTGGTCATCCCGTCGGTGCCCGGGTTCGGGTTCTCCGGCCCGATCACGGAGGCAGGCTGGACCGACACCCGGATCGCCGCCGCGCTGGCCGAGCTGATGGCCCGCCTGGGGTACGACCGCTACGGCGTCCAGGGCGGCGACATCGGCGCCTTCATCGGGCCGGCGATCGGCCGCGCCGACGCCGGGCACGTCATCGGCGTGCACGCCAACGCCCTGGTCACCTTTCCCACCGGCGACCCGGCCGACATAGCCGCGCTCACCGAGGCGGAGCAGGCCCGGCTCCAGGCCATGAAGCACTTCCAGGACGACATGTCGGCGTACATGCAGCTGCAGGGCACCCGCCCGCAGACCCTGGCCCACGCGCTGGCCGACTCGCCGGTCGGGCAGCTCGCCTGGATCGCCGAGAAGTTCAAGGAGTGGACGGACGCGTCGAAGGAGCTGCCCGAGGACGCCGTGGACCTCGACCGGATGCTGGCCAACATCAGCATCTACTGGTTCACCGACACGGCACGCAGCGTGGCCAACTCGTACTACGAGCGCTTCCACGACGCGAGCATGTGGGCGCCGAAGCCGCCGGGCACCGTGCCGACCGGGGTCGCCGTCTTCGCCAACGCCGACTTCGCGATCCGCCGCTTCGCCGAGAAGGCCCACAACATCACGCACTGGTCCGAGTACTACCGGGGCGGTCACTTCCCGGCGCTGGAGGCCCCCGACCTGCTGGTCGCCGACGTCCGCGCGTTCTTCGCCTCTCTGAGCCGAGGATCCCTGAACTGAGGGTCGCTGAGCTGAGGCTCCCCGAGCCGGCGCAAGCGGCCGGCGACCGGGGCGGTGGCCGGGATCCACCCGGCGCCGCCCGGTCAGGCCAGCGCCACGCTCACCTCGGTGGACTTCACGAGCGCGGTCACCGGGGCGCCGGGCGCGAGGGCGAGGTCGTCGGCGGCGTCCCGGGTGATGACGGCGGTCGCCGTGTCGCCGCCGTCGAGGGCGACCCGGACGGTGGTCATCACGGCGCCGTGGTCGATCGCGTCGACGGTGCCGGGCAGCTGGTTGCGGATGCTGATCCGGGGCACCGGGCCGGCGGCGAGGGCTACCTCGGTCGACTTGACCAGCACGATCACCGCCGTGCCGGCGGCCAGGCTCAGCTCGCGGGCCGACTCGGCGGTGATCGCCGCCGTCATGGCCGGACCGCTGTCCAGCCGGACCTGCACGGTGCTCATCGCCTCACCCGAGGCGACGGCCGTCACCGTGGCCGGGAACCGGTTCCGCACGCTCAACCGCACGGACCCCAGCCTAGCCCTTGGTTCAGTGTGCGACCGGGCAACCGCCGGTCAGCCGGCCCAGGAACTCGTTCGGGTCGTAGAAGTGCTCGACCTCGAGCAGCTTCAGGTCGTCGGTGACCTTCGCGACGCTCACGCCGAACATCTCGATCGTGCGGCCGTCGGGCTGGAAGCCGTGGTACTCGCCCTCGAAGGCGCCCCAGTGGCGCCATTTGAACGTGACGACCGGCGGCGGGCTGAGGACCTCCAGCACCTCCCAATAGAAGCCACCCGGGAACGCCTGGTGGAAGATGTGGTGGGAGGACTCGAACGACTCCTGGCCGCTGCGGTAGAAGGCGCTGTTACCGATGAGGATGTTGTAGCTGCCGATCTCGGCGATGTCCTGCGCGCTCGCCCACGGGCCGCCGTTGACGTTGGTCCGGAAGTGCTCGGTCACCATCGACACCCAGGTCTGCGGGTCCGTCTTGTGCGAGACCTCCATCTCGAAGACCTGCACGATCTTCTCGACGATCGCCTCGAGCGAGTCGGGGGCGAACTGGTGGGTGCGCTGGCCGGGCATGACGGTGTGCGACAGGTGATAGTCGGGAACACCGTCGCGCCATTGCGCCGGGTCGGTGGCCTCCACAACGGCGGTGCGGCCCTGCAGCCACAACGGGGTTTCGGTCACGATGCGGTTTCCGCCCTTCAAAAAGGTCGACAGGTCGGTAGTCACAGTGAGACTACCGACCCGCCGGCATTGACGGAAGCAGCTACATCAATGACTAAACCGCGCTGGAGCGAGCCCAGAGATTGATGCCGGACTCAGTCGCATGACGGTCGATCTCGGCCAGTTCATCCGTCGTGAAGGTGGTGTTCGACAGGGCCGCCACGTTGTCCTCCAGCTGGCGGACGCTGCTCACGCCGATCAGCGTCGACGTCACCCGGGGGTCACGCAGGGTCCAGGCGAGGGCCATCTGGGCCAGCGTCTGGCCGCGACGGGACGCGATGTCGTTCAGGGTGCGGATCTTGGCCAGGTTGTCCGCCGTCAGCCAGTCCGGGGACAGGGAGCTGTTCTCGGCGGCGCGGGAGTCGGACGGGACGCCCTTCAGGTACCGGTCGGTCAGCATGCCCTGGGCGAGCGGGGAGAACGTGATCGTGCCGGCGCCGGCCTCGTCGAGCGCGTCCAGCAGGCCGTCCTCGATCCAGCGGTTCAGCATCGAGTACGACGGCTGGTGGATGAGCAGCGGCGTGCCGAGCGACCGCAGGATGGCGGCGGCCTCGCGGGTCTTGGCCGGGGAGTACGACGAGATGCCGACGTAGAGCGCCTTGCCCTGGCGGACCGCGGCGTCGAGGGCGCCCATCGTCTCCTCCAGCGGCGTCTCCGGGTCGAAGCGGTGCGAGTAGAAGATGTCGACGTACTCCAGGCCCATGCGCCGCAGCGACTGGTCGAGCGACGCCATGAGGTACTTGCGAGAACCCCACTCACCGTATGGGCCGGGCCACATGTCGTAACCGGCCTTGGTCGACACCACCAGCTCGTCCCGGTAGGGCCGGAAGTCGGTGGCCAGGATCCGGCCGAAGTTCTCCTCGGCCGAGCCGTAGGGCGGTCCGTAGTTGTTGGCCAGGTCGAAGTGGGTGATGCCGAGGTCGAACGCGCGGCGGACGACGGCGCGGTGGTTGTCGAGCGGACGGTCGTGGCCGAAGTTGTGCCACAGGCCGAGCGACACGGCCGGCAGGCGCAGGCCGCTGCGGCCGGTGCGGCGGTACTCCATGGACCCGTAGCGGTCGGGCGAGGCGATGTACGTCACGCCTCCACCCTTGCTCACGCCGCGCCGCACGCCAACCGGGGATGCTCCCGGCAGAGCGCGTTGTTGCTCACCCGTCTTCCGGCTACGGGACGGCGGGGGTGCGGGTGCGGAGGCGGCTGCGGGCCGTCTCGACCGACGGGTGGCCCAGCGCCTCGAACGCGGCCAGTGCCGTGCGCCAGGCCCGCTCCGCCCGGTCGTGGTCGCCGGCCGCGGCGTGGCTGTCGCCCAGGTTCACCAGCACGTCCGCCTCCGCGCCGCGGTCACCCAGGCGGGCGAACGTGTCGATCGAGCGGCGGTAGCACTCCAGGGCCGCGGCGTGGTCGCCCAGCTGGTCGTGGGCGTACGCGATGCTGTCCCAGGTGCCCGCCTCGCCGTGGCCGTCGTCGAGCTCCTGGAGCAGGGCCAGCGCCGACTCGCACAGGCGCAGGGAGTGTTCGTGCTCGCCCAGCTGCCCGTGCAGCCATCCCCGCGCGTTCAGCGTGCGCGCCTGCCACAGGCGGTCGCCCGCGGACCGGAACAGGCGGTGGGACTCGCTGCTGTGCGTCAACGCCGCGCGGTGGTCGCCCTGGGCCTGCAGCATCCAGCCGATGTTGTGGTGGGTGCGGGCCTGGCCGACGACGTCGTCCAGGTCGCCGTACAGGTTCAGGGCCGCGTTCAGGTGCAGGGCCGCCTCGGCGAAGCGGCCCAGCTGCGCGAAGGTCCGGCCCAGGTCGCGGTGGGTGTGGGCGGCGGCCGAGCGGTCGCCGACCCGGCGCAGGGCGGTCAGCGCGGCGGTCTGGGTGGCGATCAGCTCGTCCCAGTGGCCACGCCAGTCGAAGTACGTCGTGAGGCTCCACGCCAGCGGCCACACGTGGCGGTCGAAGCCGTGGCCCGCGCCGAGGTCCACGGCGGCGAGCAGCGCCGCGTGCTCGGCCGCGAACCACTCCAGCGCCCGGTCCCGGTCGGCGAACGCCACCGTGGTCGCCCCGGCCGCGGGCGACGGGACGTCGACCGCACTGCGCCCCGGATCCAGCAGCAGTACTGCGGCCCGCGCGCTCTGCAGGTAATGGTCGAGGAGCCGCCGCAGCGCCGGGCCGCGCTCGTCCTCGACGCACTGCTCGTAGGCGTAGCTGCGGAGCAGGTCGTGCAGCCGGTACCGGCCCGGGCGGTGCTCGGTGAGCAGGTTCGCGCGGAGCAGCGACCGCAGCAGCGGCTCGACGGAGGCGACCCCGGCGGCGCTCGCCGCGGCCGGCGCCGCGAAGTCGACGCCGGGGTGCAGGCCCAGCAGGCGGAACAGGCGGGCGGCCGGCTCGTCGAGCGCGCGGTACGACCAGGAGAACACCGCCCGCACGTCCGTCGCCGCGTCGCCGCCGTCGAACGGGTCGAGGCCGCCGGCGGCCGCGCGCAGCTGGGCGGCCTGCGCGGCGAGCGGCGCGTCCGGGCTCACCACCGCATGCGCGGCGACGATCGCCAGGGCCAGCGGCAGCCGGCCGCAGCGCGCAACGATCTCGCCGACGGCGTCGGGTTCGGCGGCGACGCGGGGCGGGCCGAGGCGCGCGGCCAGCAGGTCCCACGACTCGACCTCGGTCAGCGGGCCGACCGGGAACGGGTGCGCCCCCTCGGCCGCCACCAGCGGGGTGAGGCGGTCGCGGCTGGTGACGATGACCAGGCAGCCGGGCGCGCCGGGCAGCAGCGGGCGGACCTGTTCGGCGTCGCGCGCGTTGTCGAGCACGATGAGCACCCGCCGGCCGTTGAGGATGCTCCGGTACAGCGAGGCCTGCGCGTCCAGCCCCGCCGGACGGCGGTCGACCGGCACGTGGAACGCGTCCAGGAAGCCGCGCAGCGCCTCGCCGGGATCGACGGCCGCCGCTCGCGGGTCGAAGCCGCGCAAATTGACGTAGAGCCGGCCGTCGGGGAACCCGCCCGCGGCCCGGTGCGCCCAGTGCACGGCGAGGCTGGTCTTGCCGGCGCCGGGCGGGCCGGTGACGGTACAGACGACGGCGGTACCGCCGGATTCGCCGGCCAGGACGTCGAGACGGTCGAGCAGGCCGGCGTGCCCGGTGAAGCCGCGCACCGCGGACGGGAGCTGGGCCGGGCCGGTCGCCCGCACCGTGACCGGCGGCGGGGCCAGGTCCAGGGACGCGTCCTGGCGCAGGACCGCCGCCTCCAGGTCGCGCAGGGCCGGCCCGGGGTCGAGGCCGAGGTCGTCGTCGAAGGCCCGCTTGACCCGCTGGTACGTGGCGAGGGCGTCGGCGGGGCGACCCGCGCGGTACTGGGCCAGCATGAGGTGGGCGTGGAACCGCTCGTCGTGCGGATGGTCGCGGGTCAGCCGCTCCAGGTCGGGGATGAGCTCGGCGTGCTCGCCGAGGTGCAGCCGGTGCTCGGCCAGCGCGTGCTGGGCGAGCAGCCACAGGTTCTCCAGGCGCTCGGCCTCGACGTCGAGCCAGGCACGGCCGACGACGTCCTCCAGCGGCCGGCCCCGCCACAGCGCCAGCGCCGCGCGCAGGTGGCGCACGGCCTCGGCCCGGTCGGCCGCCTCGCCGGCCTGCCGGATGAGCCGCTCGGCGACGGCCGCGTCGGTGCCGTCGCCGAGCAGGTCGAGCACGTAGCCGGGCGCGCGGGCCAGGATCGCGTCCCGGCGGCCCAGCACCTGCCGCAGGTGCGAGACGTGCCGCTGGAGCGTGTTCACCGCGGTGGCCGGCGGGTCGGCGCCCCACACCACGTCGGCGATCCGGTCGGTGCTCACGACCTCGCCGGGACGGATGGCCAGGGCCGCGAGCACCGCCTTGCGGCGCACGCCGTGCACCGGCCGGTGCACGGCGTCCACCGTCACGTCGATCGTGCCGAGAAGCCTGACCTGCATGGGGTACCCCAGTCACTCGGTGTGACTGGAAACGCTATCGAGCGTGCGTCGGCGGTACTCCGGTCAGGTCGGAAATCGGATAATCCCTAGAGAATCCGCCACACCTGGCTGTTGGCGCCGGTGAACGGCCGGGTGACCGCCTGGAAGTCCTGCGCGCTGGAGATGTAGGCGTCGAGGTACCGGCCGCTGCTGACCTGCTGGATCATGTAGAACGCGCCGCCGTAGTCGTACAGGCGCCACAGCTGCGTGCTGTTGTTCTGCTGCGGCCGGGTCACCACCCGGTAGTCGAGGCTGGGGATCTCGTGCGCGTCGAGGTACCGCCAGTTGCTGACCTGCTGGATCGTGTACAGCCCGCCGCCCACGTCGGTGAGCAGCCACTGCTGGGTGGTGTTGTTCTGGAACGGCCGGGTGACCACGTTGTAGTCCCGCGACGCGATCTCGTGGGCGTCGAGGAACAGCGGCCCGCTCCCCTGCGTGATCGTGACGACCCGCGGCGGCTGGAGCTGTACCGCCATCCCGATGGTGTCGGCGGACGCGACCCCGGTGCCGCCGAAGAGGATGGCGGCCGCCGCGGCCAGCGTCACGATCAGCCTGGTCCGGATCTTCATGGTGGAACTCCTCCGTCTCGAAAGGCGCGGCGAAGGTGTTCCGCCGGCACCAACGGAGGATGCGGGAGCGCGCTGAAACGCCCCTGACGCGCGACGGAAAGTACGGCACAATGGAAACAGCGTTTCCATTGTCAGGAGTGGCGGATGCGATACCTCATCGTCGGGTGCGGCAACGTCGGGATGGAGCTGGGGCGGCGGTGGACGGCGGCCGGGCACCGGGTCACCGGCACCACCACGTCACCCGGCCGGGTGGCCGAGGTCGGGGCGGTGTGCTCGGACGTCGCCGTGCTGCGCGGCAGCGACGCCGACGCGATGGCCCGGGCCGCCCGCGACGTCGACGCCGTGGTGCTCACCGTGAGCCCGCGGATCAGCAAGGCGTTCGACGCGGCCGACCGGGTGCAGGAGTACGCCGACACGCTCACCGCGTCGGCGACGGTGGCGGCCGGCGTGCACCCGCGGGTGGTGTTCACCAGCTCGGTGTCGGTGTACGGCGCCGGGGAGGGCGCGACCGTCGCCGAGAGCAGCCCGCTCACCCGCGACGACGACGCCTCGCCGCGCAACTTCATCGCCGCCGAGAAGGCCGTGCTCGCGGCCGGCGGGGCCGTGGTGCGGATCCCCGACGTCTACGGGCACCCGCGCGACCTCGACTACCCGGCCCGCGTGCGGCTGGCCCACGAGCTGCTCGGCGGGAGCGTGCCGTTCGACGGCGACGCCCTGCTGTACCGCATCGACTACCGCGATGCGGCCGCCGCGCTCGACTTCGTCGTCACCAACGGGCTGACCGGGGTCTACAACGCCGTGCCGGACGCCACGGTGCCGCCGACCAACCGCGACGTCTTCAGCCGGATCTGCGCCGACGAGGGCTGGCCCGACCTGACGTACCGCGGCGAGATCAAGACACCCGTGGTGCCCATCTCCTCGCAGCGGCTGCGTGGCGAAGGGTTCGCGTTCACGCACTCCTGACGAGGTCGCGGGCGACCAGGCGGCCGAAGGCCAGCGCGGGGGTGAGGCACATGCCGGAGCAGAAGGCGTTGCCGTTCACCGCCGCCGACCCGATGACCTCGCCGATCGCGTGGAGCCCGGGGATCGTCGTCCCATCGGCCCGGCGCACCCGGAGCCGGTCGTCCACGTCGACGCCCGCGAACGTGATCAGCGTGACCGGGTGGTTCTCGATCGCGTAGTACGGCGGCTCGGCGACCGGTGCGGGCAGGTGCGCGCGGCCGAAGTCGTCGTCGCGGCCCGCGGCCACGAAGGCGTTGTAGCGGGCCACCGTGTCCCGTAATCCAGTGGCGTCGATGTCGGCGATCGCCGCCAGCGTCGCCAGGTCGGCCGCACGGTGCACCCCGCGTCGCCGGCCGCACGCGGCGTCGAGCTCGGCCGGGGTCCAGCCGTGCACCATAGGGTGCGACGACCGCAGCGCCCGCGCGTCGAACACCATCCAGAACGTCATCCGGTCGACCCCGGTGAGGACCCGCTCCTTGTGGTCGATGCTCGGGTCGTCCTCGGCGATCCAGCGGCGGCCGTGCCGGTCGACGTAGATCTCCCACGGCGGCCGCTCCGGCGCCACCAGGTGCGGGCGGTGCGTCCAGTCGACCCGCAGGTCGCCGTCGACCGGCGGCAGCCCGCCGAACGTCGGGATGTACCGGCCGAGGCCCTGCAGCCCCGCGCCGATCGCGCGGGCCATGAGCAGGCCGTCACCGGTCGCCGTCGGTGCCGCCGACGTCGTCAGCGGGGCACCCTCCAGCTCCGCGAACAGCTCGGGCGCGTGGCCGAAGCCGCCGGTTGCCAGTACCACCGTCGCATCAAGCAGTCGAAGACCGTTGTCCAGCACCACGCCGGTCACCCGGCCGCCGTCGGTGACCAGGGACCGCACGGCCGTGCCGAGCCGCAGGTCGATCCGGCCGGCGGCGCGGTGCGCGTCGAGGAGCCGGCGCAGGACGGCCAGGATCGCCGGGCCGCCCGGCGCCTCACGGGCGTGGATCGTGCGGGGCGTGCGATAGGGCTCGTGACCGTAGACGATCCGGGGCGTCGCCGGATCGGGCCGGAAGCCGTGCTCGACCAGCCAGTCCAGCACCGCGGGCTGCTCGGCGAGGCTGGCCCGGGTGAGGTCGGGGCGGGCGGTGCCGCGGCTGATCCGCTGGATGTCGGCGTAGTGCGCGTCGACGGAGTCGGCGATGCCCGACGCCCGCTGGAGCGCGAAGCCGGCCGCGGAGAGGTGCCCGCCGGAGTACGGCAGCGCGCCGCCCACGTCGGCGGCCTTCTCCAGCAGCAGCACCCGCGCCCCGGCGTCGGCCGCGGTGATCGCACAGGCCAGCCCGGCCGGTCCGGCGCCGACCACGATCATGGAAACAGTGTTTCCCTGGTGCGGAAGTCGTGTCAAGGCATCAACCTTTCGGGGATCGCCGTCGTCTTTGTCCGCGACTGAAAGGAGCGCCATGTTGTGGAGCCGACGCTTCGACGGGCTCGACGCGCTCGTCGCGGAGCGGGGCAACGCGCTGCTCGCGACGGCCGTCCTGCTCGCCGGGGGCCGGGCGGCCGGCGAAGACCTGCTGCAGGCGGCCCTGGAGCGCCTGATGCGCTCGTGGGGCCGGGTCCGCGAGGACCGGGAGCGGTACCTGCGGCGGACCATGTACCACCTGGCCGTCGACCAGTGGCGCAGCCGCCGGCGCCGCGCCGAGGTGTTCATCACGTACGAACCCCCGGGCGCCTCCGACGGCACCGACGCCCTCGACCTGCGGGACGCGATGCGCCGGGCGCTGGCCCAGCTGTCGCCCCGGCAGCGCACCGTGCTCGTGCTGCGGTACTGGGAGCAGCTCACCGAGGCGGAGACCGCCGAGGCGCTCGGCTGCTCCGTCGGCACCGTCAAGTCGACCGCCTCGCGGGGCCTCGCCCGGCTGCGCGAGCTCACCGCGAACCGGGATCTGGAACTCACCCGGGAACACACCTCGAACGGAACGGGACGATGAACACCGACCTCGAAGCGCGACTGACCGAAAGCATGCACCACCAGGTCGACGGCCTCACACTGTCCGGCGACGTCCTGACCCGCGCCACCCGCCGGCACCGGCGGCGCAGCGCCGCGATCCGCCTCGGCTCCGTCCTGGGCGTGGCCGCGCTGGCCGTCTCAGTGGCCTTCGCCCTCGACCAGGGCCCGGCCCCCGACGCGACCGCTCCGCCGTCGCTGCGACTGGCCAACGCGGCCGCGGCCAGCGACGACATCAGCTACCGGCTCAAGCTGACGACCAACGGCCTCAGCTACGAGGGCGCCTTCGACCCGCGCACCGACACGGGCTACGTCCGGGCGCCGCAGGACGACTCGGTGATGACCGAACTGCTGGTCGACGGCACCCGGTACATCGGCGGCGAGCCCCCGCTGGACACGCTGCCGAGCGACAAGGGCCAGGGTGAGACCTACGGCCGGTACGGCCAGTACCCGGGCGTCTACGACCACCTGTCCCTCTACGGCGGCGGCGTGCTCGGCGCCGCGTCCCCCGACCCGGCGGCGCTGTTCGCGGCGCTGCGGTCGGCGGGGGCGACGGTCACCGAGAACGCGGACGGCTCGCTGCACTTCGAGTACACGACCCGGACGGCCGACGGCTCGACCGCCACGAAGGGCGACGTGACCCTGAACGCCGACGGGCGGATCGCCAGGGTGGCCATGACCGGCACCTGGCAGTCCACGGCGAAGGGCCGCCTGGACACGGGCACCTTCACCGCGACGCTGGAGCTGTACGACTACGGCCTGCCGGTCACCGTCGAGCGCCCGAAGGACGTCGTCCCGGCCAACTGAGCGGAGGTCCGGGAGCCCGCCTCGCGCGGGCCCCCGGAACCGGTCACAGCGTGGTCGCCAGGCGGTCGGCCAGGACGCGGGTGAAGCGGGCCGGGTCGGCCAGGTCGCCACCCTCGGCCAGCAGCGCCAGGCCGTAGAGCAGCTCGGCCGTCTCGCCGAGCTTCTCCGAAGAAGCGTCGGCCGTGTGCGCGGTGCGCAGGCCGGTCACCAGCGGGTGGGCCGGGTTGAGCTCCAGGATCCGCTTGGTGTGCGGGAGCTCCTGGCCCATCGCGCGGTACATCTTCTCCAGCGTCGGCGTGATGTCGTGCTCGTCGCCGACGATGCACGCCGCCGAGGTGGTGAGCCGGGACGTCAGCCGGACGTCCTTGACGTCGTCCGCGAGCCGGGTGCCGAGCCAGCTCAGCAGCGGCGCGAAGTCGGCGGCCTGCTCCTCGGGGATCTCCGACTCGCCCAGGTCGACCTTGCCCTTGGCGACCGACTGCAGCGGCTTGCCCTCGAACTCGGTGACCCGCTCGACCCACACCTCGTCGACCGGGTCGGTGAGGATGAGCACCTCGTAGCCCTTGGCCAGGAACGCCTCCAGGTGCGGGGACTTCTCCACCATGGCCCGCGACTCGCCGGTCATGTAGTAGATGTCCTTCTGGCCGTCCTTCATCCGCCCGACGTACTCCGCGAGCGTGGTCGACTCGGCCGCCGTGGACGTGACCCGGAGCAGCTCCAGCAGGGTGTCCTGGTTCTCGGCGTCCTCGAGCAGGCCCTCCTTCAGCGGGCGGCCGAACTCGGTCCAGAATGTGCCGTACTTCTCGGCGTCGTTGGTCTTGATGTCCTTGAGCGTGCCGAGCACCTTCTTGACCAGCCGCCGCCGGACCGCCTGGATCTGCCGGTCCTGCTGGAGGATCTCGCGCGAGATGTTGAGCGACAGGTCGTGGGCGTCCACGACGCCCTTCACGAAGCGGAGGTACTGCGGGATCAACGCCTCACAGTCGTCCATGATGAACACCCGCTTCACGTAGAGCTGCACTCCACGCTTGCCGTCGCGGGTGAACAGGTCAAAGGGCGCGCGGGCGGGGACGAAGAGCAGCGCCTCGTACTCGAAGGTGCCTTCCGCCTTCATGTGGATCGTCTCGAGCGGGTCGGTCCAGTCGTGGCTGACGTGCTTGTAGAACTCGTGGTACTCGGCGTCGCTGACCTCGCTGCGGGGCCGCGCCCAGAGCGCCTTCATCGAGTTGACCGGGTCCGCGGAGTCGCCGAGGCGGATCGGCCAGGCGATGAAGTCGGAGTACCGCTTGACGATCTCGCGGATCTTCCAGTCGGCGGCGTAGTCGAAGAGCTGGTCCTCACTGTCCTCCGGCTTGAGGTGGAGGGTGACCGAGGTGCCCTGCGGGGCCTCGTCCAGCGTCTCGATCTCGTAGGTGCCCTCGCCGCTGGACTCCCAGAAGGTGCCCTGGCTCTCCCCGGCCTTGCGGGTGACCAGGGTGACCCGGTCGGCGACCATGAACGTCGAGTAGAAGCCGACGCCGAACTGGCCGATGAGCTCCTGCGAGGCGCCGGCGTCCTGGGTCTCGCGCAGCTTGCGCAGCAGCTCGGCGGTGCCCGACTTGGCGATCGTGCCGATGAGCGACACCACGTCCTCGTGCGACATGCCGATGCCGTTGTCGCGGACGGTCAGCGTGCGCTTGTCCTGGTCGATCTCCAGCTCGATGTGCAGGTCGTCCGTGTCGACCTGGAGCTCCTTGTTGATCAGCGACTCGAGGCGGAGCTTGTCCAGCGCGTCGGACGCGTTCGAGATCAGCTCGCGCAGGAAGATGTCCTTGTTCGAGTAGATCGAGTGGACCATCAACTGCAGGAGCTGCCGCGTCTCCGCCTGAAACTCCAGCGTTTCCCTGCTCACCGAGATCTCCCTCCACACACACGGTTGCCAAAAGAATACTGACGCCCGTGTCGAATCCGGGCGGGCCCGTTCGTGTAGCGGGTAAGACTTCGGATGAAGGAGGCTGACATGCCGCACTACCTGCTGAGTGTCGTCGAGCCGAGCTTCGGCGACCCGCCGCCGCCCGCCGACCTGGAGAAGATCATGGCCCAGGTCGACCGGTTCGACCGGGAGATGCGCGAGGCCGGCGTCTGGGTGTTCAGCGGAGGTCTGCACCCGCCGGCCACCGCCAGCACGCTGCGCCCGAAGGGCGAGGACGTCCTGGTGAGCGACGGGCCGTTCATCGAGGGCAAGGAGCACCTGGGCGGCTTCTCGATCATCGACGTGCCCGACCTCGACGCCGCCCTGGAGTGGGGCCGCAAGGCGGTCGCCGCCACCACGCTACCGGTCGAGGTGCGCCCGTTCCGGTGGTGATCGAGGAGCTCTACCGCGCGGAGTACGGCCGCGCGGTGGCCGTCCTGACCCGGCTCCTCGGCGACCTCGACGCCGCCGAGGAGGCGGTGCAGGACGCGTTCGCGGCCGCCGTGCAGCGCTGGCCGGCCGCGGGCGTCCCGCCGAGCCCGTCCGGCTGGATCATCACGACCGCGCGCAACGCCGCGATCGACCGCCTGCGGCGCGAGGCGAAACGGACCGGCAAGCACGTCGAGGCGTTCTTGTCGCAGTCGCCCGGTGGGGAGGAGGGCCCGGTGCACGACGAACGCCTGCGGCTCATCTTCACCTGCTGCCATCCGGCGCTGTCGATGACGGCCCGCGTCGCGCTCACCCTGCGGCTGCTCGGCGGCCTGACCACCCCGGAAATCGCCCGGGTGCTGCTGATGAGCGAGCCGGCCACAGCGCAGCGGATCGTGCGGGCGAAGCAGAAGATCAAGGCGGCCCACATCCCGTACCGGGTGCCCCGCGAGGCCGACCTGCCCGACCGGCTCGGCGGCGTGCTGGCCGTCGTCTACCTGATCTTCACCGAGGGCCACGGCGCCGACCGGGCCGACCTGTGCGCCGAGGCGATCCGGCTGGGCCGGCTGCTGGCCGAGCTGATGCCCGACGAGCCGGAGGTGCTCGGGCTGCTGGCCCTGATGCTGCTCACCGAGGCCCGCCGACCGGCCCGGTTCGCTCGCGACGGTTCGCTGGTGCTGCTCGCCGACCAGGACCGGACGCTCTGGGATCGTTCGCTGATCGCCGAGGGGCACGGACTCGTCCGGCGGTGCCTGCGGCGCGACCGGCCTGGGCCGTATCAGATCCAGGCGGCGATCAATGCGGTACACACGGATGGGCCTTCCTCGGACTGGCGGCAGGTCGTTCAGCTGTACGACCAGCTCATGGCCCTGGCGCCCACGCCCGTCGTCGCCCTGCACCGGGCCGTCGCCGTGGCCGAGGTCGAGGGACCCTCGGCCGGCCTCGCGCTGATCGAGGGTCTCCCCTTGCAGCAGTACCACGTGTTCCACGCGGTCCGTGGAGACTTCCTGCGGCGACTGGGCCGCCCGACGGAAGCGGCCGCGGCGTACGCACACGCCGCGGCCCTCTCCCCGAACGAGGCCGAACGAAGATTCCTGACGTCCCGTCAGTGACAGCTGCCGGTGCCGCTGTCGTTGTAGGTCTTGCCGGACTGCGGGACGAACTGCCAGTCGTAGCTGTTCGCGTGCAGGGTGAACTTCAGGACGCCGAAGGTGTCGCTGTTGCGGGCCTGGCTGTTGGCCTGGATGGTGCCGAAGCCGTAATGGTCGGCGCCGCCCATGCCGGCGACGAAGCTGCGCAGGCCGCGGCTGTTGTCGAGGCCGCCCGTCGGGTTCATCGGGGCGAACCGCTCGTACTGGTGGTTGTGGCCCCAGACGACGACGTCGGCGTTGTAGTCGTACAGCGCCTGGTAGAGCGGCCGGGTCGAGGTCGACGGCGCGTGGTTGGCGCCCGACGTGAACAGCGGGTGGTGCCAGTAGGCCAGCGTGCACGGCTTGGTACTGGCGGCCAGGTCGGCGCGCAGCCACTGCTCCTGCGCCGAGCCGGCGGACATGCTCACGTTCGAGTTGAGCGAGACGACGTGCCAGTTGCCGAGGTCGTACGAGTAGTAGCCGCGACCCGACGGGCCGGCCTGCGCCCCGAAGTACGTGTAGTAGCCGCTCGCACCGGACGTGTTGTAGTCGTGGTTGCCCGGCGACGGGCGGGTCCGCGACTTGAACGCGCCCCAGGTCGGCGCGTAGTAGCTGTTGAACTCCGACGTGGTGCCGTTGTCGTAGACGTTGTCGCCGGTGGTGAACACCGTGCCGGAGATGCCGTTGACGAGCGCGGCGGTCGCCGAGTCGCCGGAGCCGGAGGTGGCGATGTCACCGGCCCCGACCAGCACCGGGTCGCCCGACGGCGGCGGCGAGGTCGTCGTCGGCGGTGTCGTCGGGGTCGTGGTGCCGGTCGTGAGCACCAGCTGCGGTGCGTCGGCGCCCGTCTCGCGGGTGTCGTAGTAGGCACCGTCGCTGTTGCTCGACGAGGCACCGAAGCTGAAGGTGCCGTTGCCCTTGACGACCGAGAAGACGTCGACCTCGTACCAGCTGTTGCTCGACACCGACCCGATCGAGCCGAGGCTCGCGCCGTCGAGGGCCGGCTGGTTGTTCCAGGTGGTGCCGGTCTCCGACCAGGTGGTGTTCGACACCGCCCGGAAGGTGCCGCCGGCCGGGCTGCCGGAGTTGCCGCTGATGGTGCGCAGCCGCAGCTTGGCGCCGGTGACGGTACCGCTCACGCCGGAGACGGTGAACCGCAGGAACATCCGGCGGACCGGCGAGTTGTCCACCACGATCTGGGTGGCGGTGCCGTAGTTGGTGGACGCCGCGTCGCTCTGGACGTAGGTGTCGGCGACCGGGGTGAACGTCGTGGTGGCCGCCGCCGCGGGAGTCGCGGCGGTGAGCAGCACCGTGGCGGTGGCGACCGCGAGCGTCGTGGCGGTACCCACGACGATCGGCAGCCGGAACTGGCGCAAACGCATGGGCGGGAATTTAGGTCCGCCGATGGACGGCTACCGGAAGCCGAAGTGAACGTTGGACATCGATGCCTGGTGTTCACCGGACGTCCGTCTGCCGGGAAGGATCGCCGTCGATCGTGTGCCGATGCTGTCCATGCGGGCCCGGGTCGCCGTCCTTGCCGGCGCCGTCGTCGTGCTGGGCGGTGGCGCGTTCGCCTACGTGCGCTCCGCCGCCGACCGCCCGGCGCCGCAGCCTTCCTTCGCGACGGTCTCGCTGACCCCGGGCCCGAGGCTGCTCACGGTCACCGACCGCCACCTGGCGGTCGTCCCGGCCGGCAACCCCGGCGGCGAGCGCACGGTATCCGCCGTCGAGTGCGTCCGGGCCTACGCGTCCGCCGGCACCGGGATCTGCCTGCGGCAGAGCACGCCGTGGGCCTACCAGGTGGTGGTCCTGGACGCGGACCTGCACGACCGGCGGGCGATCGACATCCCGGGCCTGCCGAACCGGGCCCGCGTCTCGGCGTCGGGCCGGATGGTGTCCTGGACGACGTTCGTCGGCGGCGACTCGTACACGAGCTCGGGCTTCTCGACCCGCACGGGCATCCTGGACACGGTCGGCGGGACCTACGTGACGACGCTGGAGGACTTCGCGATCACTCGCGACGGCCGCCCGTACCGCGCGGTGGACGTGAACTTCTGGGGCGTCACGTTCGCGGCCGACGACACGACCTTCTACGCGACGATGTCCACGGCCGGCCACCGCTACCTGGTCCGCGGCGACTGGGCCGCCCGCACCGTGGAGACCCTGCGCGACAACGTCGAGTGCCCGTCGCTGTCCCCCGACGGCACCCGGATCGCCTTCAAGCAGGCGATCGGCGGCGACCCGCTGAAGGGCTGGCGCCTGTCGGTGCTGACCCTGTCGTCGGGCACGGTGATCGAGACGGCCGAGCCGGAGAGCGTCGACGACCAGGCGGCCTGGCTGGGCAGCGCGACGCTGGCCTACACCCTGCGCCGCGGCGACGGCCAGCCGGACGTCTGGACGGTCCCGGCCGACGGCACGGGCGTCTCCAGGCTCCTCATCCCGGGCGCCGAGTCCCCGTCGCCCCTCTGATCGCCGCTGATTGTGGCAATCTGCCCTATGTGAGGAATCCGAGATGATCCTTGAGCAGGGCATATCCGACGAACGCCACGATGTCGAGCAGTGAGTGGGCGACGACGAGCGGCATGACCCGCTGGGTCCGCTTGAAGAAGTACCCGAACACCAGCCCCATCACGAGGTTGCCGGCGAACCCTGCCCCGAACCCCTGGTAGAGGTGGTAGGACCCGCGGACGACGGCGCTCGTGACGATCGCCGGCCAGCTCCCCCACCCGAGCTCCCGCAGCCGGGTGAGCAGGTAGCCGATCATGACCACTTCTTCGAGCACCGCGTTCTGGACCGCGGCGAGGATGAGCACCGGCACCGCCCACCAGACTGGCTCGAGCGCCGCGGGCACGATCTGCGCACTGATCCCGAGTTGCTGCGAGACCCACACGAGCGCGAGTCCGGGGATCCCGATCAGCGCGGCGAGTCCGGCCCCGGCCCCGAGGTCGAACCCCGGCCGCCCCAGATCGAGCCCGATGGTCGGCGGCGGCTCGGTCCGCCGCAGCAGGTGCACGGCGAGCAGGGCGGGCACCACGCCGAGCCCGATCCCGGCCAGCTGGTAGGCGAGGTCGAGCCACGGCCGGTCGGGCGTCACGGACGGGTTGAGCGTGGCGGTCTGCTGGGACAGCGGCTTGACGAAGGTCAGCCGGTCGATGATCCGCAGGATGGCGTAGATCGCCGACGCCCCGAGCGAGACGCCGAGCACCAGCAGGATCTCGACCCGTATGGCCCGCCGCTCGATCACCGGGCCACTGTAGCCGCCGACCCGGCGCGAGCACTCTCGCACGAGTGCCCGCGCCGGTGTCAGGAGTCACCGAAGACGTCGTATTTGATCCGGATCGCGGGGACCTGCGTCTCGGCCAGCGCGCGCAGCGTTGCGCGGACCATGGGCGGGGAGCCGGAGACGAAGAAGTCGTGGTCGCGCCAGGGCCCGTGGCGGGCGACGATCTCCGAGACGTTGCCGTGCTCGCCCGGGAAGTCGGGGTCGTCGGTCGTCGCGGTCACGACCGTGAGCCAGGGGTGGTCCGCCGCCAGGCGGTTCAGGCACGCCAGGTCGTAGAGGTCGTCGCGGTCCTTCGCGCCGAAGAAGAGGTGGACCCAGCGGGTCCGGTTGGCCCGGGCCATCTCCTCGATGAGGGCCTTGACCGGGGCCAGGCCGGTGCCGCCGGCGACGCAGACCACGTCCCGGGTCGAGCCGCGGTCGAGGGTCATCGAGCCCATCGGGGCGCCCAGGCGGATCATGTCGCCCACCTGCACCCGGCGGACCAGGGCCGAGCTCACCCAGCCGGCGCCGACCGCGCGCACGTGGAAGTCCAGGGAGCCGTCCTCGCGCGGGGCGTTGGCGACCGAGTACACCCGCCACAGCCGCGGCTGGTTCCTGCACTCGATGCTGAGGTACTGGCCGGCGCGGTACTCCAGCGGCTGCATCGGCCGGACCGTCATCACGGCGATGTCGCGGCTGCGGCGCTCGTGGTGGACGACCTCGGCGTGCCAGTACGGCGGGTTGGCCGAGTCGGCGTCGGCGCCGGAGATCATCCGGGCCGCGATGACCGCGTACGCGTCGCGCCAGGCCTGGTCGAACTCCAGCGTCCACTGGTCGCCGGCGAACGTGCGCAGCGCCTCCAGGAGCGCGCGCCCGACGATGTCGTAGTGCGCGGGCTGGACGTGGAACTTGCGGTGGTCGCGACCGAGCGACTCGAGGTACTCGCCGAAGCGGTCGGGATCGTCGACCGTCTGCACGGCAGTCACGATCGCGCCGAGCAGGCGGGAGCGCTGGACGTCCATCTGGATCGGGAACAGGTCCCGCAGCTGCGGGTCGTCGAGGAACATGCGCGCGTAGAAGTAGTTGGCGAGCTTGTCCTGCTGTTCCTCGACGAGCGTCCAGCTCTCCTTCAGTGATCGCGACAGATTGCTCATCGATGCCCTTCGCAGTTTCGACGTGGGAGCCGTCTGCGAAAGAGCGTCACTACCAGCGATGACCACGCATCGCACTGGATGTGCGACCACGCGTGCCGAGTGATGGATTTCCCTACGACGCGCCGGTCCGGAGCCTTGGACGTGTCGCACCGGCCGTCCGGCCGACGCGATCGGTCACGGTGTACGCGGAAGCGGCATTTCTGCCGGCGGCCGGCGTATCGGCGTGAACTTGCGGTACTCACCGACCGGGATCAGCCGGTCTCCGGCGTCGAGCAACTGGTGGTAAAGCACCCCGTCGAGATGGTCGACCTCGTGTTCGACCAGACGCGCCAGCGCATCTCGGAACACCGTTTTCCGGCATTCGCCGCCGAGGGTCTGGTGCCGGACGTGAATCCATTCCGGCCGGCGCACCTGACCGCGTACGCCGAAGAAGGAGAGGCAACCCTCGTAGTGTTTCCGGCCGCGCACCGGTAGCGGCTGGCTGGCCAGCACGACGGGATTGATGAGTACGACGAGGTCGGCCCCGTCGGGCGGCCGTACGATGGCCACCCGGCGCGGGATGCCGATCTGCGGCGCCGCGATGCCCATACCGCCGCCGAACGGGTACTGCGCCTCGACCCGGGCGGCCATCCGGCACAGGCTGTGCACGGTCTGCTCGGCCTCGGCCCGCTCGACCGGCAGGTCGTAGGGCGCATGGTCGGTGCGGGTGAGGATGGGCGAGGCGCCCAGCTGGCGGATGCCGAGCCCGGACATGAGCCGCACCAGATAGGCGCCGTCGGCGAGATCACCGGCGACGGTGCGTCGCGGCTCTGCTACTCGCCCTGTCGTCATCTCCGCACGATAACGGCTGAACGACGTTCCATTATTCATTCATTCATTTCGAATGCGAATCGAACGGAATCGTCATTCGGTGGCTGGCACCAGCGGGGCGTCCACCTCCATCCGGTGCAGGTACAGCCGCCCGTCGAGATGGTCGATTTCGTGCGCCACGAGCCGCGCGAGCGATCCGCGGTACACCTCGATGAAACGCGTGCCGTCGGAGCGTGAACTCTCGACCGTCACCGTGCGGGACCGGCGCACGAGGCCGCGGACGTCGTAGAACGACAGGCAGCCCTCGAACTCCTCGTCGGTCTCGTCCGACTGGTCGACCAGCCGCGGGTTGAGCAGCACGACCTGGTCCGCGCCGGGCTCGCCGGACCGGACCACCGCCACCGCCACGCTATCGCCGACCTGGGGGGCCGCCAGGCCCACCCCGCGCACAAAAGGGTGCAGCGCCTCGACCCGGTCGAGGGCCGTGGCCAGCTTCTCGACGACGTCGACAGCGCGCCCCGACTCGGCCGGCAGGTCGAGCGGGCGGACCGGCCGGTCCAGCACGTTCTCGCCGCGCTGGAGCACGCCGGCGTCGCGCACGGCGTCGGTGGACGACGACTGCGCGTACGGCGGCTCCTCCCAGTCGTCGGGCTGCTCGACGGCGCCGAGGGGCCGGGTGCCCCGGAACCGCCACTCCAGGCGGTACCGGTCGTGCAGCGCGGTCGTCTCGGTGTGCCACGAGAAGACCGCCCGGCCGTCCGCGGACAGTTCCTGGGTGATCGGGGTGCGCAGCGGCACCTCCTCGGCCGACAGCGTCGTCTGCACGCCCCAGACCACCGGGCGCATCCGCGCCGGGAACTCGACCTCGATGGTGAGCTGGCGGGTGGGCAGGCGAACCGAGCGCTGGAACCAGTGGCCCCACTTCTCGACGCTGATGTGCCACGAGTACGCGATCGTGGTCCGCTGGCCCGGGTACAGCGGGAAGCGGCCCTGCGCGTTCTCGAAGAGCAGCCAAGCCTCCTTGAGCGCGTCGCGGTCGGTCTTGGACCGCCACTCCATGGGCTCCCCGGCGCACGAGGCGACCAGCGCGAGCTCGTCCCAGGACAGCGGATGGTCGCGGTGGTGGCGGTTGGAGCGCGCGGGGTCGTCCGGGTAGCGGTCGACCGAGATCCGGACCAGATACCGCGTGATCGGTTCCGTGCCGGCGTTGTAGAGCGCACGGCGGACCGTGCACCGGTACTTGCCGTCGACGTAGGACAGCCGGGCGGTCTCCCGCTCCACGACCAGTCCCGTGCCGGGCGGCAGCCACTGGTCCGGGACGGGCGGGTCACGGCCCGGCAGCCCGACCCGGCTGCGGGCCGTGGCGCGCAGCTCGTCGTACTCCTTGTACCGCTGCCAGATGGCCCCGCCGCTCTGCAGAATCGCCTCCGCCCGGCGGGCGAAGTCCTCGGTGGGGCGGTGCCGGCGCGCCTCGACGTGGCTGACGTACGAGGCGTCGAAGCCCATAGCGGCGGCGAGCTGCTTCTTGGACATGCCACGATCCACGCGCCACCGCGCGAACTCCGCGACGAACGCCTCAGACGCCCGCTGCACGGGAGAAGAGTCGCTCGTGGTCATGTTCCGGCCCAGCCCTTACAGGGAGACGGCCCCTGTCCGGTTAGTGTCCCCGAGTCCAGCTGTTCACCACGCTCGGCGGACAGATTCCTGACAAAATGGTTGACAACACCGCTTCATCGGTCTTGATCAACCCCCGCCCATCACGACGCGTCGCGTCCGAAATCACCCACGGTTACGCCACATCTCGGACAATGGAGGGCTGGTTAGGCTTACCTAATCGCTGTATCGTGGGCGCTTGTCATGCACTTCTGGGGGTATCTGACGGTGGTGAGGATCGGACTCGCGCGCACCTCGCGTCGCCGTGCCCCCGTCGCGTTCGGCGACCCAACGTGACCGCGCTGATCAGCCGCGGCGCGCACCAGCCGCTGGCACCGGTCGTCGCCACCCTCACCGCACTCCAGGACCGCCACGGCGCGAGCTCGCTCCAGGGGCTGGTGCCCGGTCTCGTTGCCCTGACACCCGAGCCCGCGGGCGGCTGGTGCAGCGCGAGCGACCTCAAGGTGACCGACCTGCTGGCCGCCGCCGCCCGGCGCTGGCAGGCCCAGCCGCACGCCGCGGCCGCGCTCGCCTGGAAGTGCTACTCCTACTGGCTGGCCCTGCCGGCCGTCCTCGGCTTCGCGGGGTCCCGGCGGGTGCCGCTCATGACCCCCGACCACGTCCTGGTCCGCGTCTCCGACCACCAGCCGTTCCTGACCCTGGCCCTCCGCTCGCCGGTCACGGCGGTGCTGGCCACCGACCCGATCGTCGCGACCGACGCGCCCGGCCTGCTCATCGTCGAGGACGAGGAGGAGCTGCTGGGGGTGCTGCGCCGCTCGCTGGTCGACGCCCACCTGGACCCGATGCTCGACGACCTGCGCCGGCACGTCCACATCGGCCGGCGCACCCTGTGGGGCTCGGTCGCCTCGGGCGTCGCCTACGGCCTCTCCCGCGCGGCCGACTCGCTGCCCGGCCCGACGCTCGACATCGCGCACCGGCTGCTGACCGCGCTGGACGCCGACGAGCTCGTCGACCTGTCCGACCGCCAGGGCGGCGGCCTGGACATCCAGCGCCGCACCTGCTGCCTGGCCTTCACGCTGCCGACCCCGAAGGTCTGCACCACCTGCTGCATCCGCGGCCACTGAGCCCCGGCCGGGGGCGGGCCTTCCGCGGCAGTGCAGGATGGGGGTTGGCTCACGGGAGGGCCGAGTAGTGGAGCGCGAGATGTTCAGCAACGATGTCGCCCTGGAGGGTGAACCCGAGCGTGAGTTCCATCCGGGCATCGCCCGCCGGATGGCCCACAAGACCGTCGCCAGCGGCGCGCTGATCCGGGATCCCGACGGCCGCATCCTCTTCGTCGTGCCGAACTACAAGCCGCACCTCGACCTGCCCGGCGGCATCGTGGAGACCGGCGAGGCGCCGTCCACGGGCTGCCGGCGCGAGGTCCGCGAGGAGGTCGGTCTGGACCTGCCGATCGATCGGCTGCTGGTGGTCGACTGGACGCCCGGCCGGGGGCCGTGGAGCGATCAGGTGCAGTTCGTCTTCGACGGCGGCGTCATCCCGGCCGACACGCCGCTGCGCCCCCAGGAGTCCGAGCTCACCGATGTCCGATGGGCCCACCTGATGGAGGCCGACCTCCGCCCGTCGCTGCGCCGGCGCATCGAGCTCGCCCTGCGCGCCGTCGAGACCGACCGCACCCTCCACGCCGAGTTCGGGCACCTGCTCAACGGAGCGTGACGAGAACGACGCTGGCCGCGGGAGCGGTCGCCCGCCGGTGCGACGGCGGGCGACCGGCCCACGGCCAGCCGAGATGATGCGAAGGTCAGTCGTCGAGCCAGTCGAGCGAACGGCGGTTGCCGCCGCGCGGCGAGCGGGCGTCGTCGTAGTCGCCCCCGCCGTTGTTGCCGCCGGCCGGGCCGTAGCCGCCCCGCTGCTCGTACTCCCCGCCGCCGCCGTTGTAGCCGTTGCCGGCCCGCGGGGGCTCGGGCACCCGCTCGTAGCCGTCCCGCTCGTAGCCGGACGCCGGCTCGTAGCCGCCCCGCGGCTCGTAGCCGCCGCGCCCGGCGTAGGGACCGTCGTAGTCGCCGCCGCCACCGCCGTTGTAGCCGTTGCCGGCCGAGGGGCCGCCGGCGCCGTAGCCGCTGCCCGCGGAGGGGCCGTAGCCGTCGTTGTCGTACCCGCCGGCCTGCGGGCCGTAGCCGCCCTGCTGGCCACCGGCCGGGCCGTAGCCGCCGCGCCCGGCCGACGGGCCGTCGTAGCCGCCCTGCCCGCCGTCGTAGCCACCCTGACCGCCGCCCTGGCCGCCCTCGTAGCCGCCCTGACCGCCGCCGCCGTAGCCACCACCGGCCGAGGGGCCGTCGTACCCGTTCGCGCCGCCCGCGGAGCCGTAGCCGCCGCGCCCAGCCGACGGGCCGTCGTAACCGCCCTGGCCGCCGTCGTAGCCACCCTGACCACCCTGGCCGCCCTGACCGCCCTGGCCGCCGTCGTAGCCACCCTGGCCACCCTGGCCCTGCCCGCCGCCGTAGCCGCCGCCGGCCGAGGGGCCGTCGTACCCGTTCGCACCGCCCGCGGAGCCGTAGCCGCCGCGCCCGGCCGACGGGCCGTCGTAGCCGTTGTTGCCGTAGCCGCCGCCACCACCGCCGGGGCCCTCGTACCGCTGCGTCGCGTCCTCGTACCCGCCGCGCTGGTCGTAGCCGCCGCCCGAACCGTAGTTCTGGTCGTAGGGGTCGACCGGCGGCCGGGAGGCCGGGCCGTAGCCGCCGCCCGCGCTCGGGGGCGGCGCCGCCGCGAAGCCACCGGTGCGCGGCGGGGGTGCGCCATACGGGTCCGGGGGCACGTCGTCGAAGTTGTTGAACCCGCCGGGCCGCACGATCGCCGTCGCGTCGTTGGCCGCGGCACGGTTGACCATCGTCGGCGAGCCGACCATGGTGCGGTCGGCACCGGCCTGCGCGTACGCGGGGCGCTGCACGCCCGGGCCGCCGCGGCGCGGACCCGGCTCGTCGCCGGCCTCGTCGTCATCGTCGTCGCCCCGCCGGCGCAGCAGCAGGACGATCGCCACGATGCCGAAGATCACCAGCAGCGCGCCGAGTGCGATGAGGATCCAGGAGGAGAAGCCGCCACTGCCCTCACCGGACGTGTTGGTCGTGTTCTCCTGCGGCACGACACCGCCGCTGGTGGAGTTCTCCGGCGTCGCCTCACCGGCGGTGGGCAACGGCTCGGCGGAGGCGCTCGGGGCCAGCTCGACCAGGCCGATCTTCGGCATGGCCAGCGACCGCCCGGCGGCGCCGGATGCCGACTTCTCGCCGTTCTCATAACCCTCGAAGCCGGCGGTCACCTTGATGGTGCCGGGCGCGATGGGGTTGGACTCGGAGCCGGCGAAGCGGTACTTGCCGCTGTTGTCGGTCTGGGTCGAGCGCGTCTTGCCGGCGCCGTCCTCCATGACGACCTGGGCACCCTTGAGCGGATTGCCCGTCTTGGAGTCGGTGACCGAGCCGTTGACATCGGTCAGCGAGTTGGCGGCCTGTGTGGTGGGCGCCGCGGCGGGGCCCTTCAGGTTCACGGTGAAGCGGTTCTGGCCGACGCCGGGAGCGTTCACCGACCCTTCCAGACCGTTCATGTTGGTCCCCGGCTGCAGCGAGCTGGGGCTCTTCGCCCGGATCTGGAAAGTGATCTTGACCGTGTTGCCCGCGGTCACGCTGATGTTGGAGCAGGTGATCGTGGTGCCGCCACCAGCGCCGCAGTCGACGCTGCCGGGGATGTTGGTCGCGTTCACGGTCAGGTTGCCGCTGCCCGATGGCACGGTGACGGTGACGTTGATGTTCGGCTTCTCATCGCCACCGAATGTGACGTCGAACGACTTGGCGTCGCCCGGGTTCATGTCGAACGACGAGGCGGACACCTGCATTGTTGTGTCCGCGAAGGCCGGTGTTGCGACGGTGAGCAGACCACCCGTCGCGAGAGCAGCCACCGCCCCTGCCCGAAACAGCAGGGCTCGTCGGTGCGCAGTCACGTCCACACCCCTCCGGATCTTGACTTTCACCCGAGCTTCACTGCCGAGCATGTCTGTCTATGGTCCAACATGCGAGCGAGACTCGCCTTGCATGGTGCGCCGCAGCAAACTATGCCTTGTCCACAGGGGTCGGCGAAAGGCGGACGCTGTTGCGACCGTCCCACACCGGGTCGTATCGTCCCGTCATGTCCAATGCGCCCCGATATTCCGGCACGGTACGAGCCGTCCTGGATGTACTGGATGCCGGACAGGATCCTGACCGTCTGTTACTGCGCGATGCGGTGCGCGACCTTCTGGCCGACCTGCGGTCGCGCGTGCCCGGACGTTCGGTGGAGGTGCGCGTTCCTCCTTACGGCGCGATTCAGTGCGTCGAGGGTCCGCGTCACACGAGAGGTACGCCACCCAACGTGGTCGAGACCGATCCGATCACCTGGCTGGAGATCGCCACGGGTCGGAAATCGTGGCACGAAGCCGTCACGGCGGGGAAGATCCGCGCGAGCGGAGTTCGGGCGGATTTGTCCCCCTATCTTCCCTTGTAACTGGAGAAAACCTGCGGCAGACTGCCTACGAACAGCACGCAAAATGTGGCTCTCCGTCATGCCCGAAACCTCGCGTACACTGTTTCCCGCGACGGCGACCAGATTGCGGCGTCGATCAGCCGCAGGCCGACCAACCGCTACGGCCCCGGATCCTCTAGATCAGCCCAGGCAAACTGACGACAGGAGCGGCACGTGCCCCGAGGCGATGGCCGGTTGAGCCACGAGCTCGACCCCCAGCGTCCAGGTCCCCAGGACAAGTGCGGTGTGTTCGGCGTCTGGGCGCCGGGCGAAGAGGTCGCGAAGATGACCTACTACGGGCTGTATGCACTGCAGCACCGTGGTCAGGAAGCGGCCGGCATCGCGGTGTCCGACGGGTCCGGCGTGGTGGTGTACAAGGACCTCGGCCTGGTGTCGCAGGTCTTCGACGAGCCAACGCTGGCGAGCCTGCGCGGCCACATCGCGATCGGCCACGCGCGGTACTCGACCACCGGCGGTTCGACCTGGGAGAACGCGCAGCCCACACTGCGCTCGACCAGCCCCGGCGACGACCGCGGCGGCACCACGATCGCGCTCGCGCACAACGGAAACCTGGTCAACACCGCCGAGCTGGCCCGCCGCGTCGCCGAGCTGGGCGACCGCGACGTGATCAGCTCGACCAACGACACAGCGCTGGTGACCGCCCTGCTGGCCGCCCGGCCCGACCTGTCGGTCGAGGCCGCGGCGCTGGAGGTGCTGCCCACCCTGCGCGGCGCGTTCAGCTTCGTCTTCATGGACGAGGACACCCTGTATGCGGCCCGCGACGTCAACGGCGTCCGCCCGCTCGTCCTGGGCCGCCTGGAGCGCGGCTGGGTCGTGGCGAGCGAGACCGCCGCGCTCGACATCGTCGGCGCCAGCGTCGTGCGCGAGATCGAGCCCGGCGAGCTGATCGCCATCGACGAGCACGGCCTGCGGTCCAGCCGGTTCGGCACCCCGGACCCGAAGGGCTGCCTGTTCGAGTACGTCTACCTCGCCCGCCCCGACACCACCATCGTCGGGCGCAACGTGCACGCCGCCCGGGTGGCCATCGGCCGCACCCTGGCCAAGGAGCACCCGGTCGAGGCCGACATGGTCATCCCGGTGCCGGAGTCCGGCACGCCGGCCGCGATCGGCTACGCCACCGAGTCCGGCATCCCGTTCGGCCACGGCCTGATCAAGAACGCCTACGTCGGACGCACCTTCATCCAGCCGTCCCAGACGATCCGCCAGCTGGGCATCCGGCTCAAGCTCAACCCGCTGCGCGACAACGTGCGTGGCAAGCGGCTGATCGTCGTCGACGACTCCATCGTGCGCGGCAACACGCAACGCGCGATCGTGCGCATGCTGCGCGAAGCTGGAGCGATCGAAGTACACGTGCGCATCTCCTCCCCGCCGGTCAAATGGCCCTGCTTCTACGGCATCGACTTCGCCACCCGCGCGGAGCTGTTGGCCAATGGGCTCGACCTGGAGGGCATCCGCCGGTCCATCGGTGCGGACTCGCTCGGTTACGTGTCGCTCGGCGGCCTCGTCGCGGCGACCGAGCAGCCGGCCTCGCGTCTCTGCAGCGCCTGCTTCGACGGGGAGTACCCGATCGAGCTGCCCGCGGACAACGTGATCGGCAAGCACGTCCTGGAAGGTGTCGCGCGTGCCGCGGGGGCCACGCCGACCACGACCGACGGCGGCTCGGTGAGCTTCGCCGCCAGTCCGGGTGGCGCAGGCGCATTGCTGCGCCCGTGATCCACCCACCCGAAGCAAGCGCGGTGGCCGCCGCGAGGCAATCTAGCTTGATTTGGTCGGGGCCTTTCGGCTCTGGACCCGATCTAAGGGGAGAACGTGACGCACGTGGATGAGCGCGCCGAGAAGGCCGGTGAGACCGGCCAGGGCAGCACCCCCGAGCGGCAGCTGTGGACCGCCGGCAACGGCAGGAGCCGCCGACGCACCGTGACCTACGCGGACGCGGGCGTGTCGATCCACGCCGGCGAGAAGGCCGTCGAGTTGCTCCGCACCAAGGTGCACCGGACGCACCGGCCCGAGGTGATGGGCGACATCGGCGGGTTCGCCGGGCTTTTCAAGCTCGACCTGAAGAAGTACAAGAGCCCGATCCTCGCCTCCTCGACGGACGGCGTGGGCACCAAGCTCGCCATCGCGCAGGCCATGGGCATCCACGACACCGTCGGCATCGACCTGGTGGCGATGGTCGTCGATGACCTGGTCGCCTGCGGCGCCGAGCCGCTGTTCCTGCTCGACTACATCGCCTGCGGCGAGGTCGTGCCGGACCGGGTGGCCGAGATCGGCGCCGGCATCGCCGACGGCTGCCGCTACGCCGGCTGCGCGCTGCTGGGTGGCGAGACCGCCGAGCACCCCGGCGTGATGCGCCCGGACGAGTACGACATCTCCGGCACCGGTGTCGGCGTCGTGGAGGAGGACGCGATCCTCGGCCGCGACCGGGTCGAGGTCGGCGACGTGGTCATCGCCCTGCGCTCCACCGGCCTGCACTCCAACGGCTACTCGCTGGTCCGCCACGTCCTGCTCGGCGCCGGCCGGATGCGGCTCGACAGCGTCATCGACGAGTTCGGCAAGCAGCGCACCCTGGGCGAGGAGCTGCTCACCCCGACCCGCATCTACGCGAAGGACTGCCTCGACCTCATCAAGGAGGCCGACATCCACGCGTTCGCGCACGTCACCGGCGGTGGCATCCCGGGCAACCTGGTCCGCGTCCTGCCCGAGCACCTCGACGCGGTCGTCGACCGCGCGACCTGGCGCCCGCAGCCCATCTTCGAGCTCGTGCGCACCAAGGGGCGCATCGAGGACTCCGAGATGGAGAGCACCTTCAACATGGGCGTCGGCATGATGACCGTCGTCTCGGCCGAGGACGCCGACCGGTCGCTGGCCTTCCTGGCCGGCCGGGGCATCGACGCCTGGCAGGTCGGCGAGGTCATCGAGGGCACCGGGACCGTCCAGATGGTCGGTTCCCACACGCGCGGCTGACGAAGCGAACCGGCGGGGCGCAACCCGCCCCGCCGGAATGCGCGAGATACGCCTGTTTGATCATCCGGGGCTTACCGCGAGAGAGCATTGGACCTAGGCTGAAGCGACACGTCCCTATATCCAGGAGGAGGACGGGGCGGTGTCGTGGAGCGGCATGCGGGGAATCTCGCCGATCCCGGGTTATGTCGTGCTTCAGCCCACAACCCTGTGCAATCTCGACTGCACGTATTGTTACCTTCCCTTCCGTGCGCGTAACAACCGGATGAGCCCCGCGGTCGCCGCGGCGGTCGCCGAGTCGGTGAACCCGTGGGCGGCGGCCGACGAGCGCTTCTCGGTGGTCTGGCACGGCGGCGAGCCGCTGACCGCCGGCCGGGCGGCCCTTGCCGAGCTCATGGCGCCGTTCACCGGCGTCGAGCACCACGTCCAGACCAACGCCACGCTGATCGACGACGCGTGGTGCGAGTTCTTCGCCGAGCACCGGATGCGCGTCAGCGTGAGCGTGGACGGGCCGGCCGAGCTCAACGGGGACCGGGTGAACCGTGCGGGCTCCCCGGCGTACCGGAGCATCATCACGGGAATCGAGACACTCAAGCGGCACGGTGTGCCGTTCTCGGCACTCTGCGTGGTCAGCCAACCACGCGAAGGGCTGGCCGAGCGGCTCTACGCCTACTTCCTCGACCTGGGCTGCGACGTGCTCGGGATCAACATCGAGGAGCAGGAGGGCGTCAACGCCCGCGCGAACGCGTTCGGCGCCGACGCCGTCCGGGCGTTCTGGGCCGAGCTCGTCGCGGCCTGGCGGCGCGACCCGCGGATTCACGTGCGCGAGATCGAGTGGACGCTGCGGTACGCCGGCGCCGTGCTCGACGGCACTGCCGACGGCATCCTGCCGGCCACGCTCGACCCGATCCCGACGGTCGCCACCGACGGGCGGGTGTTCCTGCTCTCGCCCGAGCTCGCCGGGTTCACCGACCCGCGCTACGGCGACTTCTCCTCCGGCAGCGTGCTGACGACCCCGCTGGCGACGATCCTGGCCGAGGCGGCCACGTCGGCGCCGTGGGTGCCGGAGTATCTGCGGGGCGTCGAGGCGTGCCGGGCGAGCTGCCCGTACTTCGGGTTCTGCGGCGGCGCCCACGCGGCCAACCGCTACTTCGAGCACGGCAGGTTCGACACCACCGTGACGAATCACTGCCGGAACAGCAAGATTCGCCTTCTGGAGGGAGTGCTGGACCATGCCGGAGCACGCTGACCCGGTCACCGAGCGCGTCTACGAGGCCGCGAGCGGCCTTCGTGTGTTGCTCGAGGAGGCCGCCGCGGCACGGGCCGCCCGCGCAGAGGCGAGCGGAGAGGACGGCGCGAGCGCCGTCTGTGCCTGGAACCACTTCGAGAACATCCCGACGTTCTACAACTGGAACAACCGTCCCCGTTGACGGTCACCAGCTACGTCGAGACACCCGCACGTTGACCGTCGAGAGAACGGTGCAGCGTGCGGGTGTTTGCGACACGACTCGGGCACGTGGTTGTCCACGTGCCCGTGAGCCGGGTTGACCCAATGGTCAACGACCCCGTGAGCGCCAATCGTCGTCACTGGAGGGGTCGGTGTAGTTGCCGTCGTCCTCGTCGTCAGCCTCTTCGTCGACTTGATCGCCATACTCGGCGTAGTCGTCGCGTGACTTAGGGCTGCCCGACGCGAGCTCGCGCTGCAAAGCGTCGAGGTCGGTGTTGGGGGAGTGATACTTCAACTCCCTGGCCACCCTAGTCTGCTTGGCCTTCGCACGGCCGCGCCCCATGGCTCGACCCCCTCGCACAGAATTACGGGGCAGCCATTACCGGCAGGCCCCGACAACGTCAGGCATCTCTCGTGGCTCTTACGGTACATGTCGCGGGCACCTTTCGGCATCTCGCCCCTACCGACCATTTCGGTGGCGTTGCTTACCCGACCGGTCTGGTTGGGTAAGCACCACCGTCCCGCACTGGTCGTCACGGGCCCGCGACGGTCACACCAAGATGGTACGGAGCCGTCCGACCTCGGCCATCCGCCGTTCGGCGAGCCGATCGGCGGCGACCGCAGGAGGCACGCCCTCAGCGGTCGCGAGCTGCAGAATCTGCTTCGTGGTGTCGTAGATCCGCCCGGCCCGCTCCTTCGCTCGGGCAAAGTTGAAGCCCTCGATCTCGTCGGCGACCTGAATGACGCCGCCGGAGTTCACCACGTAGTCGGGGGCATAGAGCACATCGCGGTCGGCGAGCAACTTTTCCACCCCGGGGTGAGCCAGCTGGTTGTTGGCGGCTCCCGCGACGATCTTGGCGGTCAGCAGCGGGACGGTCTCGTCGTCCAGCGCGCCGCCCAGCGCGCACGGGGCGTAGACGTCGAGCTGCTGGCGGATCAGCTCGTCGCTGCTGTCGACCAGGTCGACCTGGGGGTACGTCGAGCTTGCCCAGTCGAGCGCGCGCGCGGACACGTCGGTGGCCACGACCGAGGCGCCGTCGTCGAGCAGGTGCTTGGTGAGGTGCTTGCCGACCTTGCCCAGGCCGGCGATGCCGACCCGGCGGCCGGCCAGCGTCGGGCTGCCCCAGCGGTGCTCGGCGGCGGCCCGCATGCCCTGGAACACGCCGTACGCGGTCAGCACCGACGAGTCGCCGGCGCCACCGTGCGACTCCGAGCGGCCGGTGACGAACCGGGTCTCCTTGGCCACGACGTCCATGTCCTGGACGTACGTCCCGACGTCGCACGCCGTGTAGTAGCGCCCACCGAGCGACTGCACGAACCGCCCGTAGGCCCGCAGCAGCGGCTCGCTCTTGTCCTTGTCCGGGTCGCCCCAGATGACGGCCTTGCCGCCGCCGAGGTCGAGCCCGGCGAGGGCGTTCTTGTAGGCCATGCCCCGCGACAGCTCGAGGACGTCGTGGAGCGCGTCCTCCTCCGAGGCGTAGGGGTAGAACCGGGTCCCGCCGAGCGCCGGACCGAGGGCGGTCGAGTACACGGCGATGATGGCGCGCAGGCCGGACTGCCGATCGTGACAGAACACGACCTGCTCGTGGCTGGTGGTGAAGACACCCATGGATGCTCCTGAGGTGTTCCCGCGCCGTCCTCGTGAGACGGCGCCTGGCTGAGGTGCGGTGATCCGACCCTAATACCCCAGGATGATTTTGGTCGGGGCCTGTCGGCTCCGGATCCGGCCTTACCCCGCGGGCGGCTTCGCGCCGTTCGGCCGTTTCGTGCGACGATCGGCGCGTGCCGTCGCTCTTCGCGTCATACCTGCGGGTGTACGAGCCGCTGGCCGCCTTCGACCGCGACCACCAGTTGTACTGGCGTCGCTACGTGAAGGAGGGTCGTGCGGTCGCGCTCTCGGACGGCCCCGGCCGTCAGCGCACCGCGGTCCTGGAGGCCCTCGGTGCCGGCTGGACGCGCCTGCCCGACCTGCCGGACGATGCCTACGTGCTGGAGGCGGACGACACGCTCCTGGTCTGTCCGTGGAACCTGCGCATCCGGGTGGCCGAGGCGGCGCTCACGGCCCGCGACGGTGTTCCCAGCGTCATTGCCGACGCATTTGTACCGCCGGTGCTGGCCGGCCTGGCGCAGACCATCGTCGACGACTGGCGCAGCGGCGACCACGTCCTGGAGCGGGGCCTGCCCCGCGTGCACGAACAGGTCGCCACCTGGGGCGTCCCGTTGCGCTGGTTCGTCTTCGTCGACCTGGAGGAGCGCGAGCTCTCGCTGCGCCCCGGCCGGCGCGTGCTGCGCTACCGCACCGAGATCTCGAAGGCCCGCCGGCGCGCCCACCGGGCCTATGCCGTGCTGCGCAGAGCCATAGGAGACGCGCCGATCACGGTGGCCGTGGAGGAGACGGCGCGGTGGCTGGAGGAGTTCCACTCCCGCTCGATCGTCGAACTGGACTACGGCGGCCTCGTGCACCTGATGTCGGACGACGCCCTCGCCACGGACGACTCGCCGGGCCTGGTGTCGGCGGGGCTGTCGAACGTGGCCCGCGGCGACGCCGACGCGGCCACCGAGGTGTACGAGAAGCTCGTCGAGCGCTGGCGTGCCGTCCAACTTCTGGAGCGCTGCAACTAGGGCGGACGCCACCAATTCGGGTGATTCGTTGAGTTGATCGCGCTGCGTAGCGAGAGAAATTCGCACGGCTCGCAGGGGATCGTCACGCATAAGCCGGAGCGGCCGAGCGCTCGTGGCGACCGTGCCAAGTGCGGGTTCCACGGACGTAAATGTCCGGTTTCCGGGACACCCGATCGAGTGTCACCCTCAGCAACCGAATCGCTCCCCGACGACGTCCGTTATGACGCATTGGACAGTCTTTGTGAGCTACCCATCACTGAATGGGTGAGCTAAATTCGTATCGGATCACTCACCCAGCGTTGCAATCGGTCACCCTTTATCCCATTTCGTAGTAGCAAAACGGGAAAATTCACTTATTCATCATCCGTCCATACAGGGACCTTCAGCCGTTCGGCCCATGTCGGACATCGGGGACTAGCCGGACCATAGGAAACGCGTCGGCCGGCGGGACCCCGTCCGACGTTCCTGGGTACCTGTGGAGGAGTGACCGATGCCATCTCGCACGCATGAACCTGAGCCGTTGCTAACGCCGGCTGAGGTCGCGTCGATGTTCCGCGTCGACCCGAAGACCGTCACCCGTTGGGCGAAGGCGGGCAAGCTCAGCGCTATCCGGACACTCGGTGGCCACCGGCGCTACCGCGAGTCTGAGGTGCGGGCCCTACTCCAGGGCCAAATCCCTCAGCAGCGCCAGGGCGACTGAAGCAAGACAGTACATCGCCCCGCTCCCTGGTGCCAAACGACACGCTTGTATCCGCAACGCGCTCGGATCGTCACCCCCCGGCGGTCCGAGCGCGTTGCTGTATGCGGTCACACCAGCGTGATCCGGACCCCGACCGTCGCGGCCTCGCCGCGCCGGCGGATGCTCATCCACACGAACATCCGGCCCCGGAGCCCGTACTTCCGCTTGATGAGCTCGCGCGCCCTGCGCCCGCCCTCCGGGCCGAGCACCGTCGCCTGCCCCTTGACGGCGGGCCCTCGGGGCACGCCACGAACGTTGCACGGCGCCACGGTCACCGAACCGTCGCGGCGCATGCGCTTGACCTTTCCGGACGCGCCTACCGTCCAGATCAGCAGCGCGTCGTCGTCACGCACGACCCACACCGGTGTGGGTACCGGCGTACCGTCCCTGCGAAATGTCGTCACCAGGATGTACTCTGCCTCGCCGAGTTCGTCCAGCACGCTCATACGGCACACCATCGGGCCATCACACGCAAGGGTGATGAAAGGCTAGTCTGATGGTCCAGCCCGAATCCTTCGGAGATCGTAATGAAGCTGTCGATCCTGATGCCGGTCTACAACGAGGAAGAACGCGTCGCTGACGCCGTCAAACAGGCGCTCGACGTCAACTACCCGACCGAGATCGAGCTCGTGATCGTCGACGACGGCAGCCGTGACCGCACGGCGGAGATCCTCGGCAGCCTGCACGACGAGCGCCTCCGCGTCTTCATCCACCCGAGGAACAAGGGCAAGGGCGCCGCCATTCGTACTGCGGTGGAGAGCGCCACGGGCGACTACATGGTCATCCTCGACGCCGACCTCGAGTACGACCCGCAGGACATTCCGAAGCTGCTGGAGCCGGTGCTCGACGGCCGCGCGACCGTGGTCTACGGCAACCGCACGTTCGGCAGCCACAGCTCCTTCTCGTTCTGGTACGTCATGGGCAACAAGGCCGTCACCACCGCCGCGAACATGCTGTTCAACTGCTACCTCGGCGACCTGGAGACGTGCTTCAAGCTGATGCCCATCGAGCTGTACCGCTCGCTGCACATCAAGTCGGCCGGCTTCGGCATGGAGGCCGAGGTGACCGGCAAGCTGCTGCGCAACCGGCACCGCCCCTACGAGGTGCCGATCAGCTACCGGGCGCGCACCCGCGAGGAGGGCAAGAAGATCACGTGGAAGGACGGCGTCGAGGCGCTGTGGATCCTCTCCCGTGAGCGCGTCCGCAAGCCGAACCAGTCTTCTCGTGCCCGCTGAGCTGCTCACCATCGGTTCCTCGCGTGCCCGCTGAGCTGCTCACCATCGGTGAACTCTCGGCTCGCAGCGGTGTCGCCCCCTCCGCGCTGCGCTTCTACGAGAAGCTCGGCCTGATCCACGCCACCCGCACGTCCGGCAACCAGCGCCGCTACGAACGCACCGAGCTGCGCCGCGTCGCCTTCATCCGGATCTCGGCACAGGTCGGCATCCCGCTGGAGACGATCAGGGACGCGCTGGCCTCCCTGCCGGCCAACCGCACGCCCACCAAGGCCGACTGGGCACGGCTGTCGAGCAGTTGGCGCGGCCACCTCGACGAGCAGATCGCGCTGCTGGGCCGCCTCCGCGACACGCTGACGGACTGCATCGGCTGCGGCTGCCTCTCGCTGAAGAGCTGCAGCCTCGCCAACCACGCCGACCGCCTGGCGACCAGGGGCCCGGGCCCGGTGATCCTTACCGAGCCTTCGTAAGAAGGATCTTGCCGAAGTGCTCGTTGGACTCGAGCACCCGATGCGCCTCGGCGGCGTTCTCGATCGGCACCGTCCGGTCGATGACCGGCCTGATCAGCCCCTCCTCGACGAGCGGCCACACCTCTTCCCGCACGCCCCGGATGATCGCGGCCTTCTGCGCCGCCGTGCGGGACCGCAGCGCGGTGGCGGCCACGGTGCCACGCTTGGCCAGCAGGGCGCCGAGGTCCAGCTCGCCCTTCCGCCCACCCTGCAGGCCGATCACCACGAGCCGGCCGCCGTCGTTGAGCGCTGTGACATTCTGCTTGAGGTACGCCGCCCCCATGATGTCGAGGATGACGTCCGCCTTGACCGTCTCGGCGAAGTCCTCCGCCGTGTAGTCGATCACCCGGTCCGCGCCGAGCCGCTCGAGGCGCTCATGCTTGCCTTTCCGGGCCGTCGCGACGACGTACGCGCCGAGCGCCTTGCCCAGCTGCACGGCGAACGTCCCGATGCCGCTCCCGCCGCCGTGGACGAGCAGCGTCTCCCCCGGCTTGAGCCGCGCCAGGTCGACAACGTTGGAGAAGACGGTGGCCGCCACCTCCGGCAGCCCCGCGGCGTCCGTGACGCTGACCCCTCTGGGCACCGGCAGCACCTGCGCGGCGGGCGCGGCGACCCGCTCCGCGTACCCACCACCACCGATGAGCGCGCAGACCTCCTGCCCGACCCGCCAGGCGTGCACCCCGTCACCGACCGCGGCGACCCGCCCCGAGACCTCCATGCCCGGGTACGGCGGCGACCCCTGGGGCGGCGGATAGGCCCCTTGCCGCTGCAACGCATCGGCCCGGTTCACCCCGGCCGCCACGACGTCGATCAGCACCTCACCAGGGCCAGCCACCGCTTGGGCAACCTCGGTCCACCGCAGCACCTCAGGCCCACCGGGCTCCGCAATCGTGATCGCATGCACGGCTTCATTCTGCCGCCGGAGCCCACTGACGCCACCAGTGGCAGTGGAACGGGGCGCCGCAATCACCGGTCGCGCGGCGGACTCGGTGACCTTCGGCCGGGCTTTCGCCTTGCGGGGTGCCTTGGTGGTACCGGTGGCGCTTCCCACGTCGAGCAGCGGCACCGCCAGGTCCGGCGAATCCCACCCGTACGTGTTCCCTGGCTCGGCCCACGTCAGCCACCCCGACGACCAACCCCACCCGGGTGATCGAACGGCGATGGCGGGAGTCTGGCAAACTGAGCAACGCTCGTCGGGAGGGCTCGCCTAGTGGCCGATGGCGCCGGTCTTGAAAACCGGTGAGGCGTTCCGCGTCTCCGTGGGTTCGAATCCCACGCCCTCCGCCAAAGATCAGCCGGAGCGCCGGTCGATGGGGTCTTGGTATGTCGGCTGGTTGGCTCGCCCGGTCTCACCGAAACTCGCTGCCACTCGGTGGTATTCATGAGCGCGTGAAGGTTCCGGACGCGCTCGCCGATTCGGTGTGGGACAGCATCGCCCGGGAGTACCAGGGATGAGCCCGGTCCTTGGCGAGCTGCTGTCGCGCAGCCAGGCGATCCTGCTCGACTTCGACGGGCCGGTGTGCAGCATCTTCGGCGGCTACCCGGCGCCGATGGTCGCGGCCGAGCTGCTCAACCTGGTGGAGTCCCGCGGCGTCGACCTCACCGACGACATCCGCGACGAAGCCGACCCGATGGAGGTACTCCGGTGGTCGGCGACGCTCGGCAAGCCCGAGCTGCTCCGCGAGGTCGAGGACGGCCTGTGTCGCGCCGAACTGCTCGCCGCGCAGTCCGCGATCCCCGCACCATACGGGCGTGAGGTGATCGTTGCCGCCCGCGACGCGGGCCGGCCGGTGGCGATCGTCAGCAACAACTCAGCCGGCGCGATCGACGCGTACCTCGTCAAGCATCGGCTCGCCGGGCACATCGCGTACATCGCCGGCCGCGCCTACACCCAGCCCGAGCGAATGAAGCCGAACCCAGAGCCGTTATGGCGCGCGGCGACCGCGATCGACGTCGAACCGGCCGGCTGCGTCCTGGTCGGCGACTCGCTGTTCGACATCGAGGGCGCCCAGGCGGCCGGCGTGCCGGTCATCGCCTACGCCAACAAACCACCCAAGATCGAACGCTTCACCAACGCCTCAGCCGACGTGGTGATCACCAGCATGGGCGACATCGCCTTAGCTCTCCTGGCCTTGAACGGGCGGTAGCGCCCTCCGCCCTCAATCTGGTCCGCCGGCGTCGCGGGTCAGGTGCGGGGTGGGTGGTCGCGTTCGGGGAGGCCGGCTCTGAGGGCCACGCGGTCCAAGTAGAAGAGTTGGGCTGCCGCGCCTGCCAGTAGCAGCACGATGAGGAGTGGGAGCGGTAGGAGTTTGCCGTACGGCAGGTGGTCCACGTCGAGCGTTTGCAGGACCTGGATCATCTCCACGTGGGCCGTCATGTGGTTGGGTGGGGCCGACGTGATGTACGGCCACAGGACGTTCTGGACCTGGACCAGCCAGGTCACCACGTAGGCCAGTGCCAGCATCGGCAGCGCTGGGAGGATCAGCGAGGTCCACGGTGCCGGGCGTCCCTCCTGCAACGACACCTCGCGGCGTATTGCCTGGCCTCTGAAGAGCAGGGCCAGGACGAACAGGGCCGGGATCGCCACCCGCGACGGCGGGATCAGGGCCAGGAAACTGTTCAGGCGGTGTGCCGTCTGGCCGCTCGCGAAGGCGCGCAACGCGAGGGGGGCCACCCCGACGAAGAGGAACAGGCCGAAGGGCAGCAGGAGCCACTCGCTGTGGCGGCCCAGCGGGCGTAGGCCGCTGATGCCGAACGCCGCCAGGGCCGCGACGGTGACGCCCACCGTCGTTGAGATCAGTGGGGGTACCCAGGTGTTCACCGCGGTCGAGCGGGAGCTTAACGACTCGTCGGTGATGTCCGACAGCCAGGGCCACAGTGCGGACAGGGTGACGGCCAGGACCACCACCAGCAGAATCGCTACGACAGCCCGCGGGGCCGCGGACCGCGGCGGGGCGTCCGGCGAGACAGCGGTCTCCAGGCGGAGGCCGGAGCGGACCACCAGCACCGTGGCCAGCGCGCCGAACAGGAGTAGCGGCAGCAGCATGATCACCGACATCGCGGCGCCCACGCCGGGGCGGACGAAGACCAGGCTCTGCTGGACCGCGGCGCCCGCCGGGGTCTGGTCGGTGCGGTCGCCGAAGGCGGAGATGTAGGAGTAGGTGAACTCCTGCAGCGCCGCCGACAGGATCGCCAGGACCAGGATCACCGCCGCTAGGAGCAGCGGCGCCACCGGGCGGCGGCTGCGGAAGGCCGCCAGGTAGAGCAGGGTCGACGTGGCCACGACGAAGCCGAAGGTGCCCAGCCAGTAGGCGACGCGGGCGCTCGAAGCGTCTTCGAAGTACGAGAGCCGGAGAGCCAGGGCTATCGCCATCGGGGCGCAGGCGGCCAGCGGGATCGTCAGGACCGCCCGGGTGGACCAGCGGCCGACCCGGCCCGCGCGGGACGCGGCCCAGGCCAGCGCCGGGGCCAGGATCAGGACCAGCGCCAGCTGGGGCGCGGCCAGGCTGAGGGCGAACAGGATGTCGCCGCCCAGCCCGGCGTCGAACGCTCGGGAGTAGTTGTCGAAGCCTGCGTCCGAGCCGGTCGGGCTGAAGCGAACCCCCGTGAACGAGCTGAAGCTTGACCGAATTGTCCAAATTGTTGGCTCGACGTACGTGAGGAGCAGCAGCACGAACGCCGGCAACGCCAGCACGAAGCCCAGGACCGTCTGCCAGGTGGGTCGTGGCGGCGCCGGGCGGAGCATGGTGGGCTGGATGCCGGTCATGCCCTGAGGATATTCACAAAAGCCATTAGCGGCTCAGAATCGCCGTCACCCCTTGACCACCGGCCGCGCAGATGGAGATCAGGCCGCGGCCCGAACCCCGCTCGGACAGCAGCTTGGCCAGGGTTGCCACGATGCGGCCGCCGGTCGCCGCGAACGGGTGACCCGCGGCCAGCGAGGAGCCGTTCACGTTGAGGCGGGAGCGGTCGATCGCGCCGAGCGGCTCGTCCAGGCCCAGCCGCTCCTTGCAGAAGGCCGGGTCCTCCCAGGCCTTCAGCGTTGCCAGCACCTGCGACGCGAACGCCTCGTGGATCTCGTAGAAGTCGAAGTCCTGCAGCTTGAGGCCGGCGCGGGCGAGCATCCGCGGCACCGCGTAGGCAGGGGCCATCAGCAGGCCGTCGGTGCCGTGCACGAAGTCGACGGCTGCCGTCTCGGCCGTCTCGAACCACGCCAGCACCGGCAGGTTGCGCGACGCCGCCCATTGCTCGGACGCCAGCAGTACCACTGCCGCACCATCGGTCAGCGGGGACGAGTTGCCGGCGGTCATGGTGGCCGACGGGCCGCGGCCGAACACCGGCTTCAGCGAGCTCAGCTTGGCCAGGGACGTGTCCGGGCGGAGGTTCTGGTCGCGGGCCAGCCCCAGGTACGGCGTGATGAGATCGTCGAAGAACCCGCGCCCGTAGGCGGCGGCGAGCTGCAGGTGGGATGCGAGGGCGAGGGCGTCCTGGTCGGCCCGCGTGATGCCGAAGTCGAGCGCCGTCAGCGCCGCCGACTCGCCCATCGACAGGCCGGTGCGCGGCTCGGAGTTGCGCGGGACGTCCGGCTTGAGCTGCGTGGGGCGCAGCTTGCCGACCGCGCGCAGGCGGGCGCCGACCGAGCGGGCCCGGTTGAGCTCCATGAAGATCCGGCGCATGTCCTCGTTGACGCCGAGGGGCGCGTCGGAGGTGGTGTCGACGCCGCCGGCGATGCCCACCTCGATCTGGCCGAGCGCGATCTTGTTGGCCACCAGGATCGCGGCCTCGAGGCCGGTCCCGCAGGCCTGCTGCACGTCGTAGGCGGGCGTGCGCGGGTCGAGCCGGGAGCCGAGCACCGACTCGCGGGTGAGGTTGAAGTCGCGGCTGTGTTTGAGCACCGCACCCGCCGCGACCTCGCCGAGCCGCTCTCCGGCCAGCCCGAACCGGGCAACAAGCCCATCTATGGCGGCGGTCAGCATGTCCTGGTTTGATGCAGTGGCATAGGCGCTGCCCGAGCGCGCAAAGGGAATGCGATTACCGCCGACGATCGCTACCCGGACCGGGGCCATCGGTGTCTCCTTCTCGACGCGTAAGGGCATCCTGGCGTTACCCTACTCGCGAGTAGGTTAGCGCGTTTGTTGTGACTGGGGAGGCACTGCAATGTCCGACCGCTACGCCAGCTTCGCCCATTCGGGCGCCGGACGGTTCTTCGTGAAACGGCTCGGCCTGCCCGATCCGCCCCGTTTGCGGCGGTATCGACCGGGTGATTCGGTGCTCGCCGGGCCGGTCGCCATCGGCGGCACCGGGCGCCTGAACGCGCCGATCAACAAGATCATCGAGAACCTGCCGAAACCACCGGAGTCCGACCGCAGCGCCGCCCTGATCTTCGACGCCACCGGAATCGTCGACAGCGGTGGGCTGCGCTCGCTGTACGACTTCTTCCATCCGGTCATTCGCACGCTCGCCCCCTCCGGACGGGTGATCGTGCTGGGCAGTCCGCCCGAGCTGTGCGCCAACGCGCGCGAGGCGACCGCGCAGCGCGCGCTGGAGGGCTTCGTCCGCTCGGTGGCCAAGGAGGTCGGGCACGGCGCGACGGCGCAGCTCGTGTACGTCGCGCCGGGCGCCGAGGACGCCGTCGAGTCGACGCTGCGGTTCCTGCTCTCGGGGCGCTCGGCGTACGTGTCGGGCCAGGTCGTCCGCATCGGGCCGGCCACCGTCGACGTGCCCGGGGACTGGGAGCAGCCGCTCGTCGGCAAGACCGCGATCGTCACGGGCGCCGCCCGCGGCATCGGCGCGGCCATCGCCGAGGTGCTCACGCGCGACGGGGCGCACGTCGTCTGCCTCGACGTCCCGGCCGCCGGCGAGGACCTGACCAGAGTCGCCAACGACCTCAAGGGCACCGCGCTGCAGCTCGACCTGACCACCGACGACGCGCCGCGCCGGCTCGCCGACTTCATCGCGACCCGGCACGTCCACGCCGACGTGTTCGTCCACAACGCCGGTATCACCCGCGACAAGACCCTCGGGCGCATGGACGGGGGGCAGTGGCAGTCGGTGCTCGACGTCAACCTGGGCAGCCAGGAGCGGATCAACGACGTGCTGCTCGCCGAGAACCTGCTCGGCGGCAACGGGCGGATCGTGACCGTCTCGTCGGTGTCCGGCATCGCGGGCAACCGCGGCCAGACCAACTACGCGACCTCGAAGGCCGGCGTCATCGGCATCGTCGAGGCCAACGCGGCCGCCGTCGCCGCCCGCGGGCTGACGCTCAACGGGGTCGCGCCCGGCTTCATCGAGACCAGGATGACCGCGGCCATGCCGATGTTCGTCCGGGAGGCGGGCCGCCGGATGAACAGCATGTCGCAGGGCGGCCTGCCGGTCGACGTGGCCGAGACGATCGCCTGGCTGGCCAACCCGGCCTCCGGCGGGGTCAGCGGCAACGTCATCCGGGTCTGCGGCCAGAGTCTGCTGGGGGCCTGATGCGGCAGGAGCTGGAGCGGGCGCCGTCGCTGGGCCCGCTCTACCGCGCCGCCGCGCTCCGCCGGAGCACGGCGAAGGAGCCGAGGCTGCCCGACCGCGAGCTGATCCTGCGCGGGGTGCGCGCCGATCGCGAACACCTGGCCGCGTACGACCGGGTGTGCGGGTTCCGCCTCGGCGACACGCTGCCGGCCACGTACCCCCACGTGCTCGCGTTCCCGCTGGCCCTGCGGCTGATGACCGCCCGCGAGTTCCCGTTCCCGCTGCTCGGGCTGGTGCACGTGGAGAACGAGATCCGCGTGCACCGGCCGCTGAAAACGACAGATGCGTTCGATCTGGCAGTACGGGCGGAGGCCCTGCGCCCGCACGACCGCGGCACCCAGCTGGACGTGGTCGCGACCGCCACGATCGACGACGAGCCGATCTGGTCCGGCCGTTCGACGTACCTCCGCCGTACCGTTGCCGCCGGAAGATCGACGGCGAACCCGAACGAGCCCGTCCCCGCCCGCTCGGTCTGGCGGATCCCCAAGCGGACCGGCCCCGACTATGCGGCGGTCTCCGGCGACCGGAACCCGATCCACACCTCGCGGCTGCTCGCCAGGGCGTTCGGCTTCCCGCGCACGATCGCGCACGGCATGTGGACGAAGGCCCGGTGTCTGGCCGCGCTGGAGGGCCGGCTGCCGGACGCCTACACCGTCAGGGTGTCGTTCAAGTTGCCGATCCTGCTGCCGGCGACGGTGGGCTTCGACGCCAAGGCCGATGGTGACGAGTGGGTGATCTCCGTCTGGGACGTCCGCACTGGTAAACCGCATCTGAGCGGAACGGCCTACGGCACGGGGGCGACGCCATAGCATTTTGACTGTCGCACGGCCCGATGCCCGCGGGTGCACCCAGTTCGCCGTTTCGGGGGGCTCGAAACCATGCACACGCCAACCGAGGTCGCCGTCGCGGAGCGTGGTGACCCGGCCAGGGACGGGGTGCCGCCGGACCGGTCGCGCAGCCTGCCGTTCACCGGCTGGCTGCCACCGGCGCTCCTCCTGGTCGCCACGTTCGCGGTGCTGTGGTTCTACGCGGTCCCGCCCGCGACCACCGCGGTCTTCCTGGTGTACCTGGGCCTCGGCGTCACCCTGCCGGGCACGCTGTGGTGGCGGTTCTTCCACCGCGGCAAGGGCTGGTTCGTCGCGGACGTGGCTGCCGGTCTGGCGCTCGGCTATGTCGGCGAGGTGCTCTGCTACGTGGCCGCCCGCTGGGCCGGCCTGCCGCTGCTGGTGCTCGTCTGGCCGCTCGCGACCGTCACGGCGTTCCTGGTCGTTCCGGGGCTTCGGCGGTACTGGCGCAGCACTCCCGACGCCGAGCGGCCCCCGGCGGCGTGGCGGTGGGCCCTGACCGGGATCGCCGGCCTGATCCTGCTGTGGAGCTGCAAGTTCTACCGCATCTACGGCCTGCGGTTCCCGTACAACTCCACGCCGGACACCGACTCGACGTTCCACCTGGCACTCGTCGGCGAGGCCAAGCACCACATGCCGATGGTCGTCCCGTGGATCAACGGCGAGCCGCTCTACTACCACTGGTTCGTCTACCCGGAGCTGGCGGCGACCAGCTGGGTGACCGGCATCGAGCCCGCCGTCCTGCTGTTGCGCCTGTCGATGCTGCCGATGCTCATGGCGTTCGCGGTGCTGGTCGCGGTGCTCGCCCGCAAGCTCACCGGCGGCTGGTGGACCGGCGTCGCGGCCTCGGTCGTGACGCTCTTCGTGCTGGCGCCGAACCCGTTCGGGTGGCACATGCGCCCGGTGTACGAGAACCTGGCGTTCAGCCCGCTGGAGGACGGCTCGTCGCTGCGCCTCACGGTGTGGTCGGGGCCGACGCAGACCTTCGGCGCGCTGCTGTTCGTGCCGGTGATGCTGGTGCTCGTCGACCGGCTGCGGGAGGTCGACCTGCGCGAGCCGATTTGGCAGCGTCACCGCCGCGGCTGGGTGCTGCTGGCGATCCTGCTCGCGGGTGTGATGGGCAGCAAGGCGACCTACCCGCCGCTGCTGGCGTGCGGCCTGCTGCTGGTGCTGGCGGTGGAGCTGGTGTTCCGCCGCCGGCTGCACGGCGGTGCGCTGGCCGCGCTCGGGCTGACCGGCGTCGCGTTCGCGTTCTCGCAGCTCGTGCTCTTCGGCGCGACCAGCCAGGGCAGCGGCTTCAACCCGCTCACCGCCGTGGTGACCAGCCCGCTCGGCATGACGACGCAGTACGTGGCCTTCCTGCCGCAGGACCACCTGAACGTGCTGGCCACGCTCACGATCTTCGGCTGGTGCTGCGTCTGGGCCGGCCTCCTCGGCCTGTTCCGGCGCGCGGCCCGCGCGCCCGAGATCATCGCGATGCTCGGCATCGGGCTCGGCGGCGCCGGTGCCACCATGCTGACCGGCCAGTCCGGCGACAGCCAGCGGTTCTTCATCGAGGCCGCCCGCCCGTACATCGCGGTCGCCGCGGTCGTCGGCCTCGCCGCGCTGCTGCCCGCCGGCCGGATGACCTGGAAGCGCGGCGCAGCCCTGGCCGGCAGCGCGGCGCTCGGCATCCTCGTGGTCCAGCTCGTCCAGGCCCGCGGCCGCACCACGGTCCCGACCGGTTCGAACACGCCGAACGATGCCGCCTGGCGACACGAGATCGTCGCGCCCTACGCGCAGCTAGGCCTGGCCGCGGCGCTCTTCCTGGCCGGGCTCGGGGTCGCTTCGGTACTGCTGCGGCGGCGCGGCCGGTCCTTCGGGTTCGGCACCGCGCTGGCGCTCACGATCGCGCTGCTGGCCGGCTACGGCCTCAACACCAGCGCCGAGAACTACAACGTGATCGCGCGGGACGCCCGGGCGCACGGCTGGCGCAACGTCGTGCAGGGCACCCGGATCGTCTCCGAGGGCACGCTGGCGGCCGGCCGCTGGCTGCGGGAGCACTCCGACCCCGCCGACCTGGTCGCGACCAACGCGCACTGCCTCATGTTGGAGGGCACGTGCAGCAACCTGCACTTCTCCATGACCGCGTACAGCGAGCGCCGCATGCTCGTCGAGGGCTGGGGCTTCTCGACGACGGCGCACCAGGAGGCGGCCCGGCTCGACCAGTGGGTGGGCCACGTCCCCTACTGGAAGCCGGACATCCTGGCCGACAACGACGCCGCCTTCAAGGAACCGACCGCCGAGAACGTCGCCACGCTGCGTGACCGGTACGGCGTGAAGTGGCTGTTCGTCGACGAGTCACAGGGCGGGGTGTCACCGAAACTGCCGACGCTGGCTACCGAGCGTTATCGGTCGGGCCCCTGCGTCGTATATGAACTGGCTCCGTCCTGACGTTAGGGAGGCTCCCGCAGTGACGTCCACCAACCAACTCGCCGTGCCTTTCAACAAGGGATTCCTGACCGGTGACGAAACCGGCTACATGCACCAGGCGATGACGAGTGGACCGATGACCGGCGACGGCCCGTTCACCAAACGGGCGAGCGCACTGCTCACCGAGATCGTCGGCGCCCGCCACGCCCTGCTCACCACGTCGTGCACGCACGCGCTCGACATGACCGCGATGCTGCTCGATCTCGGCCCGGGCGACGAGGTCATCCTGCCGTCCTTCACGTTCTGCTCGACGGCCAACGCCTACGTCCTGCGGGGCGCCGTCCCGGTGTTCGTCGACATCCGGCCGGACACCCTGAACCTGGACGAGCGCCAGGTCGAGGCGGCGGTCACCGAGCGAACGAAGGCCATCGTCGTCGTGCACTACGCCGGCGTGGGCGTCGAGATGGACGCGATCAACGCGATCGCCGAGCGGCACGGCCTGGTCGTGATCGAGGACGACGCCCACGGCCTCGGCGGTACCTACCGCGGCCGCAACCTGGGCTCGATCGGCGCGATGGCGACGCAGAGCTTCCACGAGACCAAGAACGTGCAGTGCGGCGAGGGCGGCGCGCTGGTCCTGAACGACTCCCGCTACTTCGAGCGGGCGGAGATCATCCGCGAGAAGGGCACGAACCGCGGCCAGTTCTTCCGGGGCATGGTCGACAAGTACCGCTGGATGGACATCGGCTCGTCGTACCTGGCGTCGGACCTGCTGGCCGCGTTCCTCACCGCCCAGCTGGAGCATTTCGCCGACATCCAGCGCCGCCGCCACCACGTGTGGTCGAGCTACGACACCCGGCTCGCGGCCTGGGCCGCCGAGCAGGGCGTCGTCCGCCCGACCGTGCCGGCCGACCGCGAGCAGCCGGCCCACCTGTACTACCTGCTGCTGCCCGACCTGGACAGCCGCCAGGGCATGCTGAAGCACCTGCTGGCCCACGGTGTGCTCGGCACGTTCCACTACCAGCCGCTGCACCTGGCCCCGGCCGGCGTGAGGTTCGGCCGGGTCGGTCCCGAGGGCTGCCCGGTGACCGAGGACGTTGCCGACCGGCTGCTGCGCCTGCCGCTCTACGCCGGCATGACCGACGCCGACATCGACCTGGTCATCGGTGCCGTCGAGAGCTACCGGCCACGCGAGTGACCGAGACCGCCGACGCCCGCACCCGCCTGACCCGCACGGTGGTCGCGTTCGCCAACGACCGCCGGGTGCGCTACCTGCTGGCCGGCGGCGTGTCGGCGGTCCTGTACTACGCCTTCTACGCCGGGCTCTACCTGCTGACCCGCGACTGGCTGCACTACCTGGTCCCGGCCTTCGCGGCCAACCTCCTGTGCGCCCTGGTCACGTACCCGCTCCAGCGCCGGTTCGTGTTCCGGTCGAACGGCCCGCTCATCCCCGGCTTCTTCAAGTTCTACGTGGTGTGCCTGTGGGCGCTGGGCTTCACGCTGGTGGGGCTGCCGGTGCTGGTGGAGCTGGCGGGCATCCCGGTCCTGATCTCGCAGGCGATCCTGATCGTGACGGCCCCGATCATCAACTACCAGCTGACGAAGTTCTGGGTCTTCCGCATCCGCCGCGGCCGGCCCGCCCGCCAGACGATCACTGACTAGAGTCTGGGCCGCGGCGCCGCCCATTCTCGGACCTAGTACGGGCTCATCCGGTCGAGGACCCGCTCCGCGAGGTCGGCGATTGCCGCGACCCGCGGCAGGTCGCGAGACACGTCCGCCGCGGTGAGCTCGGGCCGGTGCGCGCCCGGATACTCAGCCTCGTTCCGCTGCCGACGCATGCGGTCGAACGGCCGCAGCACCGCGCCCATCGGCGGACGAGCATCGCATCGATGGTGGCGCGGCCCTGGTTCCACTGCATCGTCAGATGACTCCGGTGGTGAGATCGAGCTTGACCAGTGGGCGGGTCCGGACGGACTCCAGGAACGGGTTGCCGGCCGGGGACTGCCAGGCCGACTCGGGAACGGCGGTGATGTTGACCTCGCGAGCCAGGCGGCGCTCGGCGGTCGCCGCCGCCTCGTAGAGGTCGTCCGCGTCCGGCGCACCGATGACCACGACGTCCACGTCACCCGGGACCGGGCCCGGCTCGCCTCGGTACCGAGCCGCCCACGAGCCGTAGATGTATGCCCCGGTGATGTGCTCGATCGGCATCAGCGCGTCCGTGATTATAGCCATAGGGCCGTACGTCACCGCAAGCAGGTCGGTCAATGGGCGGGTGACCACCGTGTCCAGGTTGGCGCGGAGTAGCCGCACGATGCCCAGCCGGCGCTCCAGCACCAGGCCCGCCTGCGCGAGCCGATCCGCCTCCCGGCTCACCGTCGCCTGCGATACACCGAACCGACGCGCCAGGTCGGCCAGCGAAGCCTCGACCCCGGGGTGAAGGTACAGCCAGGCGAGCAGCTCGCCCTGGAACGGCGAGCGGAGGATCGGCAGCAGCAGCGACGAAGCTTGCATATCATGCACGATACCTTGCAGGATGCGTAAGGTCTGCCGTCTGCGGGCGGCCGAGCCGGGGCGGGCAGAATGGACGGCGTGAACAAGCCGCGGATTCCTGATGTGCTCGCCAGCCGTTATGCCTCGCCGGAGCTCGTGGAGATCTGGTCGCCCGAGGAGAAGGTGCGGCTGGAGCGGCGGCTGTGGGTTGCCGTGCTCAAGGCGCAGCAGGAGCTCGGGGTCGCGGTGCCCGACGGGGTCGTGGCCGACTACGAGCGGGTCCTCGACGACGTCGACCTCGTCAGCATCGCCGAGCGCGAGCGCGTCACCCGGCACGACGTCAAGGCGCGGATCGAGGAGTTCTCCAGCCTGGCCGGGCACGAGCACATCCACAAGGGCATGACCTCGCGGGACCTCACCGAGAACGTCGAGCAGCTGCAGATCCGCAAGTCGCTGGAGCTGGTCCGGGACCGGATGGTGGCCGCGCTCACCCGGCTCGCGGCACGCGCCCAGCAGTATGACGAGCTGGTCATGGTCGGGCGGTCGCACAACGTGCCGGCCCAGGCCACGACCCTCGGCAAGCGCTTCGCGAGTGCCGCCGAGGAGCTGCTCATCGGGTACCGCAGAATCGAAGACCTCCTGGAGCGCTATCCGCTGCGCGGGATCAAGGGGCCGGTCGGGACCGCCGCCGACCAGCTGGACCTGCTCAAGAACGACGCCGGCAAGCTCGCGCAGCTGGAGCGGAAGGTCGCCGAGCACCTCGGGTTCCGCAACGTGCTGACGAGCGTCGGCCAGGTGTACCCCCGCTCGCTGGACCTCGACGTGGTGTCGGCGCTCGCCCAGGCGGTGGCCGGGCCGTCGAGCCTGGCGACGACGATCCGCCTCATGGCGGGATATGAGCTGGCGACCGAGGGCTTCAAGGCCGGCCAGGTGGGCTCGTCGGCGATGCCGCACAAGATGAACACGCGCTCCTGCGAGCGGGTCAACGGGCTGGCCGTGATCGTGCGGGGGTATCTCTCGATGGTCGGCGAGCTGGCCGGCGACCAGTGGAACGAGGGTGACGTCTCGTGCTCGGTCGTGCGCCGGGTGGCGCTGCCGGACGCCTTCTTCGCGGTCGACGGGCTGTTCGCCACGTTCCTGACCGTGCTGGACGAGTTCGGGGCGTACCCGGCGGTCGTGGCGCGCGAGCTCGACCGGTACCTGCCGTTCCTCGCCACCACGCGGGTGCTCGTGGCGGCGGTCGGGCGCGGGGTCGGCCGTGAGGATGCTCACGAGGCGATCAAGGAGCACGCCGTCGCCGTGGCGCTCGCCATGCGCGAAAAGGGCATCCAGGACAACGACCTGCTCCAGCGGCTGGCCGACGACGAGCGGCTGCGCCTGTCCCGGCCCGAGGTGGAGGCCCTGGTCGCGGACCCGCAGCAGTTCATCGGCGCGGCATCCGCGCAGGTCAGGGCCGTCAACGAGATGATCGCCGAAGTCGTCGCCAAACATGGGGAGGCGGCGGCGTACATCCCGCCACCGATTCTCTGACGCCGATCTTGGCATTCAGCGGTACCGCTAAGATGCTTGCTGGGCGACAAGCCGGTGATCTGCGGCGTTGTCCCGCCCGGTAGGCTCGTGTCGCTCGCCCTCGAGCGCCCGACTCAACGTCAGGAGTGCCCCGTGGCCCGCGTCGTGGTTGACGTCATGCTCAAACCGGAGATCCTGGACCCCCAGGGTCAGGCGGTCGCGAACGCGCTGCCGCGTCTCGGCGTCGCCGACGTGACGTCCGTGCGCATCGGCAAGCGCATCGAGATCGAGTTCGAAGGCTCGGCCGACCTCGAGCGGGCCCGCGACATCGCCGACATGCTGCTCGCCAACCCGGTGATCGAGGACTTCACCCTGCGGGTCGACGAGCCGGAGGGCGAGCAGCGGTGACCGCCCGCATCGGTGTCGTCACCTTCCCCGGCTCGCTCGACGACCGCGACGCCGCCCGAGCCGTCGGGCTCGCCGGTGCGGCGCCGATCCCGCTCTGGCACGCCGACGCCGACCTCTACGGAGTGGACGCCGTCATCCTGCCGGGTGGCTTTTCGTACGGCGACTACCTGCGGGCCGGCGCGATCGCCCGGTTCTCCGCGGTCATGGAATCGATCATCAGGGCCGCCGGCGACGGGCTGCCGGTGCTGGGCATCTGCAACGGCTTCCAGGTGCTGTGCGAGGCCCACCTCCTGCCCGGGGCGCTGACCCGCAACCAGCACCTGCACTTCCGCAACCGCGACCAGGGCCTGCGGATCGAGAGCACGACGACCGCGTGGACGCGCGACTTCACGCCCCGCCAGGAGGTCGTGATCCCGGTCAAGAACGGCGAGGGCTGCTACATGGCCGATGGGCGCACGCTCGACGAGCTCGAGGCCGAGGGGCGCGTCGTCGCGCGGTACGTCCGCGGAAACCCGAACGGATCGCTGCACGACATCGCGGCGATCACCAACGCCGCCGGCAACGTCGTCGGGATCATGCCTCACCCGGAGCACGCGGTCGAGGTGCTGACCGGCCCGTCCATCGACGGACTCGGCGTCTTCACATCCGTGCTCGCACATCTGGGAGCCCGAGTATGAGCGCCGACACCGTTGAACAGGCCGCCAAGACGCCTGATGACGAGCAGCCCTACGAGGACCTGGGCCTGCGCGAGGACGAGTATCAGCGGATCCGCCAGATCCTGAGCCGCCGCCCGACGACGTCGGAGCTGGCGATGTACTCGATCATGTGGAGCGAGCACTGCTCGTACAAGAGCAGCAAGGTCCACCTGCGGCAGTTCAGCGAGAAGGCCCCGAAGTCCGACCTGATGCTCGCCGGCATCGGCGAGAACGCGGGCGTCATCAAGATCTCCGACGAGATCGCCGTGACGTTCAAGGTCGAGTCGCACAACCACCCGAGCTTCGTCGAGCCCTACCAGGGCGCGGCCACCGGCGTCGGCGGCATCGTCCGGGACATCCTCGCGATGGGCGCCCGCCCGGTCGCCGTGATGGACCCGCTGCGCTTCGGCGCCGCCGACCACGAGGACACCAAGCGGGTCCTGCCCGGGGTCGTCGCCGGCGTCGGCGGCTACGGCAACTGCCTGGGCCTGCCCAACATCGGCGGCGAGGTCGTCTTCGACCCCTGCTACCAGGGCAACCCGCTGGTCAACGCGCTGTGTGTCGGCGTGCTGCCGGTCAACCGGCTGCAGAACAAGGAGGCGCACGGCCCCGGCAACATCGTCGTGCTGCTCGGCGCCAAGACCGGCCGTGACGGCATCGGCGGCGTCTCGGTGCTGGCCAGCGCCACCTTCGACAAAGACGGCCCGGCCCGCCGCCCGTCGGTCCAGGTCGGCGACCCGTTCATCGAGAAGCTGCTGATCGAGAGCTGCCTCGAGCTGTACGAGCGGGGCCTGATCGTCGGCGTGCAGGACCTCGGCGGCGCCGGGCTGACCTGCGCGCTCACCGAGACGAGCGCCGCGGCCGGCACCGGCATGGACGTCAACCTCAACCTGGTGCCGCTGCGCGAGGCCTCGATGGACCCCCAGGAGGTCCTGGCCAGCGAGTCGCAGGAGCGGATGCTGCTCATCGTCGACCCGGACAAGCTCGACGAGGTCCTGCGGGTCGCCGAGCGCTGGGGCGTCCTCGCCACCGCGATCGGCCAGGTCACCGACACCGGCCGCCTGATCATCAGCTGGCACGGCGAGGTCGTCGTCGACGTCCCGCCGGGCTCGCTCGCCGACGACGGCCCGGTCTACGCGCGCCCGATGCGCGAGCCGGCCGACCTCATCCTGCTCCAGGCCGACCGGGCCGAGACGCTGCCGCGGCCGCGCAGCGGCGTCGAGCTGCGCGAGACCCTGCTGCGCCTGGCCGCCAGCCCCAACCTGTGCGACAAGAGCTGGGTCACTGAGCAGTACGACCGCTACGTGCAGGGCAACACGATCCTCGCCCAGCCGGAGAACTCGGGCGTGATCCGCATCGACGAGCAGAGCGGCCTCGGTGTCGCGCTGTCCGTCGACGGCAACGCCCGCTACGCGCGGCTCGACCCGTACAACGGCGCCAAGCTCGCCCTGGCCGAGGCCTACCGCAACGTGGCCGCGGCCGGCGCGACGCCGCTCGCGGTGACGAACTGCCTGAACTTCGGCTCCCCCGAGGACCCGCAGGTCATGTGGCAGTTCGCCGAGGCGGTCCGGGGTCTGGCCGACGGCTGCGCCGAGCTGGGCATCCCGGTCACCGGCGGCAACGTCAGCTTCTACAACTCGACCGGCTCGCAGGCGATCCACCCGACGCCGGTCGTCGGCGTGCTGGGCGTCATGGGCAACGTCGGCAGCCGGGTCCCGATGGGCTTCGGCGGCGACAGCGACGTGATCATGCTGCTCGGCGAGACGACCGAGGAGCTGTCCGGCTCCGAGTGGGCCTGGGTCACCCACCAGCACCTCGGCGGCCAGCCGCCGCGCGTGAACCTCACCCGCGAGCGCATCCTCGCCTCGGTGCTGACCGAGGCCGGCGAGCGCGGTCACCTGTCGTCGGCGCACGACCTCTCCGACGGCGGGCTGGCCCAGGCGCTGGTGGAGGCCTGCCTGCGGTATGACCACGGGGCGAACATCGTCCTGCCGGAGGACCTCAACCCGTTCGTCGCGCTGTTCTCGGAGTCGACCGCCCGCGCGCTCGTCTCCGTGCCGCGCGGCCACGAGAAGGCGTTCGCGGCGCTGGCCGGCCAGCACGGCCTGCCGGTCACGGTGATCGGCTCGGTCGACGGCCGCAGCCGCACGCTCGACATCCGCGGCAAGTTCACGATCTCGCTCGACGAGCTGCGGGCGGCCTGGACCGGCACCCTGCCGGCCCTGTTCGGCGACGTCTCGACCGAGGCCCCGGCATACGTCGAGCCCACTGCTCCCCCGCCCTTCTTCGAGAAGGTCGAGGCCCCGGAGGTGCCTGCGTCGCCCGGCGACGCCTGACATGACCGTCTTCGCGCAGCCCGGCTCGGGCGCCCGGTTCGACTGGGGCCCGGCCGGGGCGGCGGAGCTGGCCCGCGTCTGTTCCGTGCTGGTCGTCGTCGACGTCCTGTCGTTCTCGACCGCGGTGGACATCGCGGTCACCCGCGGCATGCGGGTGCACCCGTTCCCGTGGAGCGACCAGGCCCGCGCCTACGCCGACCGGATGGGCGCGGCCGTCGCGGTCGGCCGCTCGAAGGTGACCCCGGCCTCGCCGTGGTCGCTGTCGCCGCATGCGCTCCGGAAGGCACCGGTCGTGGCGGACCTGGTCCTGCCGTCGCCGAACGGGGCGACGATCTGCTCGGCCGCCTCGTCCACCGGCGTTCCGGTGGTCGCGGCCGCACTGCGCAACGCGCCGGCCGTCGCCCGCTGGCTGCACGAGCACGGCCACGGCACGCCGTCCCAGCCGGTCGGCGTGATCGCGGCCGGCGAGCTGTGGCCGGACGGCGCCCTGCGCCCGTGCGTCGAGGACCTGCTGGGCGCCGCGACGGTCCTCGACGGCCTGTCGGCGCTCGGCGCCTCGCTCTCGGTCGAGGCGGCGATCACGCTGGCCGCGCTGGCCGCGGTTCGCAACGTAGGTGCCGCGGTCCGCCGGTGCGTGAGCGGCCAGGAGCTGATCGGCCGCGGCTTCGCCGAGGACGTGGCCCTGGCCGTCGAGTCGGGCGTCTCGCACACCGTCCCCGTCCTGACGAACGGCGTGTTCGTCGCGGCCTAGCGGCGTTCGATGCGTTGACCCCGGGTGATGTGCTCGCGGATCACGTACGTCGGGCGGCCCATGCCGTGGGAGTGGACCCGGCCCAGGTACTCGCCGAGGACGCCGATGCCCACCAGCTGGGCCGACGAGAAGAAGGCGATCAGGGACGCCAGGGTCGTGAAGCCGGCGACCGTTGTCTGGCCTCTGACGTACTGGACGATCCAGATGATCGTCAGCGCCAGGCCCCCCAGTCCGATCGCGAAGCCCAGCCACGTCACCCAGCGCAGGGGCTTCGTGGAGTAGCCCAGGATCATGTTGACCATGTGCTTCACCAGCGACTTCACGGTGAAGCCGGACCTGCCTTCCTGGCGTTGGTCCATCCGTACCGCCACGGAGCCCACGCGGGTCGTCGTCCAGGACAGGACGATGTCCACCGAGACGTGTGGGCCGCTCACCTGGTCGAAGCCCGCCCGCAGGAAGGTGCGGAAGATGCGCAGGGCGCCCAGGACGTCGGCGTTGGGGATGCCCATCGTGCGGCCCATCACCAGCGACTTCGCGCCCCAGGACGTGATGTTGCGGAACGCGCCGTGCTCCTCCTGCTCGGACACCGCGTAGACGACGTCGAGGTCGTCGGTCAGGGCGGCGACCAGCTTCGGGAGCTCCTCCGGCGGGTGCTGGAGGTCGTCGTCCATCGTGATGACGCGCTCGTGGCGGGCCGCGCGGATGCCGGCGATCAGGGCGTTGTGCTGGCCGTAGTTGCGGGCCATGCGGATGGCCTGCACGTGGTCGTACTTCAGGGCGAGCTCGCTCGCCACGTCCCATGTGTCGTCGGTGCTGTCGACGACCAGGATGACCTCATGGTCGGGGTGCAGGTCGGGCAGCACCCCGTTCAGGCGCTCCACCAGCGCCGGCAGGATGCGCGCCGAGCGGTAGCACGGGACGACGACGGACAGGGACACCTCAAGGGCTCCTCACAATCGCGAAGAACCTCAAGGTAGCGACCATTCAGGCCTGTATTGTGATTATTCTGGTGAATTCGCGCAGGAGGTCGAGGCCGTCCCAGACCCCGGCGAACGTCAACGCCTGGCCGAACGGGACGATCCGGTCGATGCCGCGGCCGGCCAGCGTGGTCACGAAGTCGTCGAGCTCCGACATCGTGAAGCCGAACTGGGCCAGGGTCTGGTCCTTGCGCTGGATGGCGGGGGCCAGATCGGCCAGCGAGCCGAGCGTCACGTGGCAGATGGTGCCGGCGCCCAGCCACTCGCGCCGGACCTCGCCGAGGCCGGCCAGCTCGACGTTGGCCACCGCGTTGCCGGCGAAGGCGACGCGGGTCGCGGCGCCGGTGGCGGCCAGGCCGTAGGTGGCGACGTACTTCTCGACGGCCATCGCCGCGTCGACCGCCCAGCCGCGCTGCCCGACGACCTCGCCGAGCAGCTCAATGAACTCGACCTTGGCCGCGTCGGCCGCTTCGGCGTCGCCGATCCAGAACAGGTCGCGGGGGGAGGAGCAGGCGGCCTGGTCGAACCAGTACAGGTCGTTGGCGAAGCCGTCGGCCGCCGCCCGGCGCCGGGCCGGGGCCGCGGCCTGCCAGCCGGCGACCGAGACCGCGGCGAACGACGAGCGGTCGGGGAATGCCAGGTCGCGGGCGAGCGGCGGGATCGGGTGCCGGCGCAGCGCGCCGACCGACTGGTCGCCGCCCCACAGGACGCGCAGGTCGCAGGCCGCCATCAGCGCGCCGGTGATCGCGTCGTCGCGGTCGTAGGTGACCATCCGCTGGGTCCGGGCGATCGCCGGGTGGGCGTCGGCGAGCGCGTCGTTGAGCGCTTCGAGCACGGTCTGGGCGGCGCCGGCCGAGCGGTTGGAGACGCGCACGATGTTGTGGTTGCCGGCCAGGGCCGACAGGGCCCAGGAGTACACGAAGATCGTGTCCACATTGGCCGGTGGGAAGTGCAGGACCAGCCCGCGCGGGGCGCGGCGGTGGCCGCCGACGCCGTCGCCGAAGCGCTCGACCGCCTTCGCCAGCTCGCTCCTGCGCAGGAAGAAGCCGAGGGAGCCCAGCTCGGGATGGCGGCGGGCCAGGTCGGGCTTGAGCAGGCGGCGGGAGAAGGCGATCAGGAAGTCGCGGACCCGCTCGTCGCCGACGGTCAGCCGGCCGTCGGCGGGCTCCTGGGTGACCTCGGCGATCAGTCGGTCGACCGACCGAATTTCGGCGCCGGCCGGGAAGCGCGAAAGGACCACGCCGCCGCCAGCCACGGAGGAGCCAGCCGTGGAAGGCGAGGCCGCGGAGGACCCGGGCGCGGAAGGGCCGGCCACGGACGACGTGGGCGCGGAGGACCCGGGCGCGGAGGACCCGGGCGCGGAGGACCCGGGCGCGGAGGACCCGGGCGCGGACGAAGCGGGCGCGGACGAAGCGGGCGCCGGCGAGCCAGCCGTGGAACTCGGCGTGGTCATGCTGCCGCCTGGAACGTGTCGCTGCAGCCGCGGGCCTCCGCGCGGGGCAGGCGGCCCAGGATCGAGAACCGCTTGCCCGGCCACGCACCGTCGTCGATGCCGTGCACCACGCCCAGGTCCTCGGTGAGCAGGACGTGCCCCGGGTACGACTCCGGCAGCGTGCTCACCACCTCGACCAGCCCCGGCTCGCCGGGCGGCAGCGGCTCCCACGTGACCGGGTCGCGGATCACGATGTCCGCGAAGTCCGGGCAGTACAGCGAGTTCCCGTCCGGGCCTTCGAGGTACACGACGCCGATCTGCTCGACCATGCCGTAGAAGTTGTGGATCCGGGTGAGGCCAGTGCCGGCCTGCAACGCGCGGCGGAACTCGGCGTTGTCGACCTGGCGGTCGACCAGCTTCTTCCAGCCGCCCGAGTGGACCAGGACGCCGTTGCTGAGGTCGAGGCGGTGGTCGCGGGCGAGCTCGTAGAGGTACAGCCAGACCATGAAGGTGAAGCCGAAGATCAGGAACGGCCGATCGCCGTGCCTGGCCAGGAAGCCGCGGACCGCCTCCACGTCGGGGCGGTCGTGCTCGTCGAGGACCCACACGTGGTCGCGGCCGAACGTCACCATGCCGAGCACGCCGGCGCCCCGGGCGCTGAACGAGCGGCGGTTCTTGATGAGCGCCGTCGAGTCGACGATCAGCATCGGCAGCCGCTTCGGGCCGAGGACGGTCTGCAGGGTCTGGCCGAGCATGCGGGTCTGCGCCGCGGCGGCGTCCTTGTCCAGGTAGATCCGGCTCACGTCGCCGGTCGTCCCGCTGGAGGTCAGCACCTTGAACACGGCGTCGTCCGGGATGCTCCTGAGCTCCTGGGTCTTGAACAACCGCACGGGGAGCCACGGCAGGTCGGCGATGGTGTCGTACCGCCGCCCGCGCGCGTGCCCGATCGCGTTCAGGATGTTGTCGTAGGCCGCGCCGCGCGCCCGGTGCCGCTCGGTCAGCTCGGCCAGCCGGGGCAGCAGCTGCGCCTCGCGCTCGGGCTGGGCCAGCGTGAAGACACTCATCGGGCCGCCTCCAGCGCCCGGTAGTCGACCTTGCCGTTGCTCAGCAGCGGCAGCGCGGCGATCTCGCGCACCTCGAAGCCGGACCAGTGCAGCTGGACCTGGTCGGCGAGGTCCTGGCGCAGCCGCGCCGGGTCGCCGCCGTCCTGCGCGACGAACACGACGATCTTGTCGTCGCCGGCGACCGCGGCGGCCGGGCCGGGGAGCATGCCCTCGATGTCGTCGAGGTTGAGCCGGACGCCGAACACCTTGCCGAACCGCTTGAGGCGGCCGTCGATGTAGAGGTATCCATCGGCGTCGAGGTGACCCAGGTCGCCGGTCTCCAGCAGCCCGCCCTGGTCGTCGCCGCGGGCCAGGTCGGTGGCCGTCTCGGCGTAGCCGAGCATCACGTTCGGCCCGCGGTAGAGCACCTCGCCGCGCACGTCCGGCGCGGTCGACTCGGTGCCGTCGTCGAGCCGCACGCTGAGCCGCCCGCCAGGCACCGCCGGGCCGACCGACCCGAGCTTCTCGCCGAGGCGACCAGCCGGGAGCGTGGTGAGCCGCGGGGCGGCCTCCGTCTGCCCGTACATCACGAACAGCCGGCCCGACACCGCGCTCATCCGCCCGTGGAAGTCCTCCACCAGCTCGGGCCGCAGCCGCCCGCCGGCCTGGGTGAGCGTGCGCAGCGTCGGGAACCCGGCCGGATCGAAACGCAGACGGCGGAGGATCTCGTACTGCGAGGGCACCAGCGCCAGCGACGTCACGCCGAACGTGTTCACCGCCGGCCAGAACGGCCGCCCCAGCAGCCCGTCCGCCTCGACGACCAGCGTCGCGCCCGCGGCCAGGTGCGTGTTGAGCACCGACATCCCGAACGAGTAGTAGAACGGCAGGCTGCTGATCGCCACGTCGTCGCCGGTGATGCCGAGCGCCTCGACGATCGACGCGGTGTTGGCCAGGATCGCCGCGCGCGACAGCCGGACCAGCTTCGGGTTGCCGGTGGAGCCCGAGGTCGCCAGCAGGATGCCCAGGTCCGGGTGGGCGACGGCGGGCGCCGACTCGCGCACCCAGCGGTCGCCGTCGCGCCGGTAGCCCTTCGGTACCTCGTCGGGCAGCGGCCCGGCGACGACGGCCGGCTCGAACCGGTCGACGAAGGCGTCCGCGGGCAGTGACGGGTCGAGCAGGAGGACCGGGCGGCCGGACTCGAACGCGTCCACGTAGCGGCCGACGGCATCGACGGTGGTCGGCATCCTGAGGAAGGCCACCCCGGGCGGCGCGTCGGCGAGGGCGTCGGTGACCTGTGGCGTGACGACGGCGCCGGTGGCGGCGTCGACCAGCCGGGCGCCGGGGTGCAGCAGCGTCATACGACGAGACCGCCGTCGACGCCGATCACCTGGCCCGTGACGAACCGGGCCGCGTCGGAGAGCAGGAACGCCACGACGTCGGCCACGTCCTCGGGCTCGCCGAGCCGGCGCAGGGCCGTCGCGGCGACCCGCTCGGCGCGGCCGGCCTCGTCGAGGGAGTCGAGCATCTCGGTGGTGATGAAGCCGGGCGCCACCGCGTTGACCCGGATGCCGGCCGGGCCGAGCTCCTTGGCGGCGGCGCGGGTGAGGCCGGCGACGGCGGCCTTGGTCGCGCCGTAGACCACCTGGCCGGCGGCGCCGGACGTGCCCATCACCGACGACAGCAGGACGATCGCCGGGCTGGTGCCGCGCCGCAGCAGCTTGACCGCCGCCTGCACGGTGTGCGTGGCGCCGACGGCGTTGACGGCGAACAGCCGCTCCACGGCCGCGTCGCTCATCATGCCGAGCGGGCCCGCCTCGTGGGCGCCGGCGTTGACGACCAGGGCGTCGAGGCGGTGGTGCCGCTCGAACACCAGGCGGATCATGGCCTTGACCTCGGTCGCGTCGCTGACGTCGCCGTGCACGATCAGGGTGTCGACGCCCAGCTCGTCGGCCGTCGTCTTCGCCGAGCCCTCGCGCTGGCCGTGCAGGACGAGCTGGTAACCCTCCGTGGCGAGGCGGCGGGCGACGGCCCGGCCGATGCCGCGCGACGAACCGGTGACCAGCGCGACCCGCTGCGGGGCCTCAGCCGGTGAGCTCAACATCGTGCTTCCCGAGAATCTCGACGGCCTTGTCGAACGAGCTCAGGTCGATGACCTCGTCCGTGTCGATCATCAGGTCGAACGCGTCCTCGATCTCGGCCACGAGCGTCAGGTGGGCGAGCGAGTCCCACTGCTCGATCCCCCGATACTCAAGCTTGTCGACGTCGAGATCCTCCGGGAGGCCGAGCGCGGTGCGGAAGGCGACACGGAGCCGGTCGAGGTTGGTCATCAGATCTGGGTCCTGTTCGATCAGGCGCATGCGCTTCCACCTGCGAGAGTACCGTTGGCAGGGGCAATGAACCGGGAGGTTTCCAGGTGCTGCGCGACGCCCACGAATCGGACCTGGGGACTATTCGCAGGTGGCGGAACCATCCGAAGACCCGCACGGCGAGCATCTACACCGCGTACATCACCCCCGAGGGACACGCGCAGTGGTGGGCCAACGTCCAGGCCGACCCCGCTCGACGGGTGCTGATCTTCGCGTACCACGGGAACGACTGCGGCGTGGTGACCTTCAACGACCACGACCCCGAGGCCGGCACCGCGGAGTGGGGCTTCTTCCTCGACGTCGACGGCCTGACCGGGCGCGGCGAGCTGCTGCCGGCCTGGATGGAGCTGGAGAAGGCGGCCGTCGCCTACGCGTTCGACGACCTGAAGCTCACCTCGTTCGGCGGCCGCACGCTGGCCTGGAACAAGCAGGTGATCGGCCTGCACCGCCGGTTCGGCTTCGTCGAGGTCCCCGAGCGCTGCTACACGACCGGGATCGACGGTCAGGACCAGCTCGTCGTCTGGACCGAGAAGACGCGTACAACCTGACGCGACCCCGGACCCGTCAAAGGGTGGACCGAATCCCCCCGAGGGAGGAACACCACGGATGGCCGGGGAATCTGCGGAGTACGTCGAGTACGTCACGGCGCGACTGCCGGTGCTGCGCCGCCTCGCCTACTCGCTGACCGGCGACTCGCACCGCGCCGACGACCTCGTTCAGCAGACCATCACGACGATGTTCGTGCGGTGGTCGAGGATCCGCCAGGCCGAGCACCTCGACCGGTACGTCCGCAGCATGCTCGTGAACGCCTTCGTCGACGAGCGCCGGCTCAGCTGGGCGAGGGTGCGGCTCTTCGCGGAGCCGCCGCCGACGGTCGCGCCCGAGCCGGACAGCGTCGAGGACCGCTCGGTTCTGCGCGACGCATTGGCCCAGGTGCCGCGCCGCCAGCGGGCGGTGCTGGTGCTGCGGTTCATCCACGACCTGCCCGTCGCCGAGGTCGCCGACATCCTCGGCATCTCGGCCGGCACGGTGAAGAGCCAGACCTCCCACGGGCTCGCGGCGCTGCGGCGACTGCTCGGCGAGCAGCCGCTGGCAACCCTGACCAATATCCAGGAGCGGTGAGCAGTGAACCTCGACGAGAACAACGCCGGCAACCTGCTGGGCCCCCTGGCCGACGACCCGCCCCGCCCCTCCTCGGTCGACATCGCCCGGGCGATGCGCGAGGGCCAGCGGATCCGCCGCACCCGCCGGGCGGCACTGGCCAGCGGCGCGGCCGGGTTCACCGCGATCGTCCTGGTGGCCTTGCCGTTCGGGCTGCGATCCGCCGGTACCGATAAATCGGAAGTATCAGAGAAATCGCCTGCGGCGACGACCGGGGCGCCGGCCAGTGCCAGTGCCAGCCCGTCGACCAGCCCGTCCTCGACCCCGACCCCCAGCGTCTCCGCCTCCAGGGCACCCGCGAAGCTGCCCACCCAGTGCGCCGCCGAGCGGCTGCCGGTCCCGGACAACGTCGCCAAGTCGCTCGTCACCGCCGCCGATCCGGCCGGCCGCTGGATCTTCGGGCGCTCGTACCCCGGACAGGGCGCAACGCAGGTCCTGCTGTGGTCCGACGGCAAGGCCACCAAGATCAGCATTCCCGGCGACGACCAGACGATCGAGGCGGTCAACGCGGCCGGCGTCGCCGTCGGCCAGAGCTTCGTCGGCGGCGAGCAGGTCGCCTGGGTGTACCGCGACGGCAAGGCGACGCAGCTCGCGGGCAGCGACGCCCGGGCACAGGGCATCAACGCGAGCGGCACGATCGTGGGCGCGCGGGCCGGCCAGCCCGTCCGCTGGCCGAGCGCCGGGTCGGAGCCGGTGTCCCTGCAGGTGCCGGACGGCGCGAAGGGCGGCGCCGCGGAGGCGGTCGACGACGACGGCACCGCGGTCGGCTACGTGACCGTCGCCGGGCAGCGGCAGGCCTACGTGTGGTCGGGTGACGGCAAGGGCCGCCCGCTGCCCGAGTACGGCGAGCCGGAGGACTCCGCCGCGTTCACCGTGCGCAACGGCTGGGCGACCGGCCTCAGCGGCAGCGTCGGCACGCGCTGGAACCTCCGCACCGGCCAGGTCGAGCCGGTGCCCGGCCTGCAGGTGCGCCCGAGCACGGCCAACGCGGCCGGCTGGATGGTCGGAACCGACCGCGAGGGCCGCGGAGTGCTGATCGGGACGGGCGGCTCGATGCGCCTGCCCGACGTGTTCGTGCACAGGTCGGGCGAGTTCAGCAACCTGCCCACGGCACTCAGCGACGACGGCCGGGTGATCGCCGGCCAGGCCGACGACGCCGATGGCGTCATCCACGCCGTGGCCTGGCGCTGCCGTTAGGCGCTAGCTCATGTCGGGAAGGCGGCCCGGCGCCAGGCGCTCCTCGGGGTCCAGCGCGAGCTTGAGGCGCGCCGAGGCGTCGTCGAGACGGCCCGGGCCGTGGGTCTCGACCAGCTCGCGCAGCTCCAGCGGGGCGCGCAGCAGCGTGCAGCCACCGCCGCCGCGGGCCAGCAACACGGTCCGGGCGGCGGTCAGCATGCCGGCAAGCCGCTCCGGGGTGACCGCGTCGGGCAGTGCGGCGTGCGCCACCCCGAGGCCGACCGAGCCGCGCACCGGCACCGGCGCGCCGGCCGCGTCGCGCAGCGCGTACACGGCCGCGAACAGCTCGCTGGGCCGGCCCCAGATCTTCAGCGCGACGTCCTCCGCCTCGAACGGATAGCGACCCCACCAGGCCGGCGGCAGCTGCTCGACCGTGGCGCCGCCGCCGAGCAGCTTGGCGGCGGTCTCGGCGCGGCCGAAGGCGGCGTCGCGGGTGCCCTCGAACATCGCCGCCAGCTCGGCCGGGCGGCCGCCGTTGCCGCCGGGCAGGTCGGCCTCGACCGCGGCCGCCTCCAGGTGTGAGGTGGCGAGCGCCTCGGTGAGCTGCTGTACCTCGCGAGGCGTGGTCACCGGCCGCACGACCCAGGCGCGGGCGGCAGGCATGGGCTCCAGCCGGACGGTGGCCTCGGTGATCACGCCGAGCGTCCCGAACGACCCGCACACGTGCCGGGCCAGATCGAAGCCGTCGACGTGGCGCTCCAGGCTGCCCTCGTCGAGCGCCACGCGCACACCCATGACGAGGTCGCGGGGCGAGCCGAACCGGTGGCGCAGCGGGCCGGCCTCGTTGGCGGCCAGGACGCCGCCCAGCGTGGCGGCCGGCGAGGCGACGTCGAGCGCCAGCCGCTGACCCTCGCGCAGCAGGTAGGCCCGGATCGCGCGCATCGGGGTGCCGGCGGCGATCGTGGCGATCATCTCGCCGGGGTCGTGGTCCAGGATGCCCGACATCCGGCCCAGGTCGAGCAGGATGTCGACGTGGGTCGGGGGCAGGCCCCAGTCGAGCTTGGTGCCCGCACCGGTCGGCACGACGGAGAGGCCCTCCGCCGCGGCGAACCGCAGTACCTCAGAAACCTCATCGGCGCCGCCCGGCGCCGCCACCCAGCCCACGGGCACGCCGTCCACCGTGTCGGCCGGCCCGGCCTCCCACACGTGGTCCGGACCGCACGCATCCGCAAGCCCCTCGATCACCGTCACCGCAAGCTCCCGCTTCCCTGGTCACCAACCGCCACCGTCGCTGCGGGGAAGATCGGTCGAAGGGAATCGCGGTAGCCGGGACATGGTCCTGGCTTTCCCAATGACACGGTCGAACACGATCGATCGCCGAAGGCATGCACATGGCGCGCCAACCGAGATCGAACAGACGTTCGAAAGCGTACGGGCTCCCTACTTGAGCCGCAAGACCCGCTTCAGGAAGGTCACCCGGTCCGCGCTCGCGGCGGCGACCCTGTCCAGATCGTGGTGGGCGTCGTAGTCCTTGCGCTCCTTGGCGCCGGCCACGGCGGCGGCCAACTCGTCCTGCTCGGCCTTCGGGAACACCTCGTCCCGGGTGCCGAACTGCAGCAGCACCGAGCGCTTGCCGCCGGCCGCCACGTAGGGGCCGGCGTCGAAGCGGGCGAGGGAGTCGAGGTAGGCGTGCCAATCCGGCGGTACCTGCTGCCTGACCATCCAGCGGGACATCCGGCTCGACCCCGCCGCGAGCACCACGCCGGTCAGCCGGGTCTCCAGGCCGAGCAGCACGGCGGCCTGGGCGGCGCCCCAGCTGTGGCCGGCGAACGCGATCCGCGACGGGTCGCAGTCGGACCGGCGGGCCAGCAGGTCGATCGCCCGGCGCTGCCCGACGACCGCGTCGGCGACCGCTTTGGCGTCGGCCGCCGCGTCGCCGGTGGGCTTGAGCGGCAGGCCGGTGACGCCGACCAGCGCGCCGGCCCGGGCCAGCGTCATCGCCTCGTCGAGGAGCGCGTCCCGGTTGCCGTCGCTGCCCGGCGCGAGGATCACCGCCGGGTACCGGCCGGCGTCACCCGCGGGCCCCACGACGTACATCGGAAGATCCTCGTGACCACGCGCGTCCGAGTAGGTGAGGTCCTCGAGGATCACGCCGTCGCCCGTGCGCTTGTCGGTGAGGGTGGCGCCGAGGCTCTGGTCCCTGTCGTAGTTGAAGAGCTTCTTCAGCTCGGCGAGGGGCGCGGCAGCGGGGACGTACCCCGAGGGGTCGAACGTCGACGCGGCCCGGCCCGTGCCGTCCGGAGATCCGGCCGGTGAGCCACCCCCCGCCCGCGGAGGCGTCGACGACCCCTCGGAGCACGCCTGGACCAGCATTGCTGCCAGCCCGGCCACCCCGATGTGCAACAGTGCACGACGCCGCACCGCATCCCTCCGTGGCCACGCCCGAACTACGCGACCATGACGGTACCGGCGTCGCTCCCTCCTGATTGATAGGACCGACGGACGACACTCGTGGTTGCATCATTCCCGGGTAACGTAAGGACGCGTGACGAGCGAGCAGCCTCCCATCGCGAAGCGGGTCCCACACGAGCGGACCCACCACGGCGACACCGTGGTCGACGAGTACTTCTGGCTCCAGCAGAAGGACGATCCGGACACCGTGGCCTATCTCGAGGCCGAGAACGCGTTCACCACCGCGGCGACCGCACACCTCGACGGGCTCCGCGAGACGCTGTTCACCGAGATCAAGACGCGGACCAAGGAGACCGACCTCTCGCTGCCGGCGCGCAAGGGCGGCTACTGGTATTACACCCGCACCGAGGCCGGCAAGCAGTACGGCATCCACTGCCGGGTCGCGGCGGCCGATGGCCAGACGACCCCGCCCGACATCGGCGACGGCACCGCGCTGCCCGGCGAGGAGGTGCTCCTCGACGGCAACGAGCTCGCCGGCGACTCGGAGTTCTTCGCGCTCGGCACGTTCGACCTGAGCGTCGACGGCAACCTGCTCGCCTACAGCACCGACTTCTCCGGCGACGAGCGCTTCACGCTGCGGATCAAGGACCTGCGCACCGGGGAGCTGCTGCCGGACACCGTCGAGGACGTGTTCTACGGCTCGGCCTGGGCGGCGGACGGCTCGACGCTGTTCTACATCACGGTCGACGAGGCGTGGCGGCCGTACCGCGTGTGGCGCCACACGATCGGCACGCCCTCCGCCGACGACGTGGTGGTGCACGAGGAGGCCGACGAGCGGTTCTGGGTCGGCGTCGAACTGACCCGCAGCGAGCGGTTCATCCTCGTCGACCTCAGCAGCAAGGTGACCAGCGAGGTGCTGGTCATCCCGGCCGACGCGCCCACGACGCCGCCGGTGTCGATCGCGCCGCGCCGCCAGGGCGTCGAGTACTCGGTGGAGCACCACGGCCACCGGTTCCTGGTCCTGCACAACGACGGCGCCGAGGACTTCGCGCTGGCGTACACCTCGGTCGACACCCCCGGCACCTGGACCACGCTCATCGAGCACGAGCCCGGCACGCGGCTGCTCCAGGTCGACGCCTTCTCCGGCCATCTGGTGGTCTCGCTGCGCCGCGACGGCCTCACCGGCATCCGCGTCGTGCCGCTGCAGGGCGCCGCGCCGTACGACATCAGCTTCCCCGAGCCGCTCTACTCCGTCGGCCCGGAGGCGAACCTGGAGTACGACACCACCTCGTTCCGTCTCCACTACGTCTCGCTGGTGACCCCCGACTCGATCTTCGACTGCAACCTGGACAGCGGCACCCTGACGCTGCGCAAGCAGAAGCCGGTGCTCGGCGACTTCGACGCGTCCCGCTACGAGCAGTACCGCGAGTGGGCGATCGCCGAGGACGGCACCCGCGTGCCGATCTCGATCGTGGCGGCCGCCGGCACGCCCCGCGACGGCTCGGCGCCCGCCGTCCTCTACGGCTACGGCTCGTACGAGGCGTCGATGGACCCGTGGTTCTCGATCCCGCGCCTCTCGCTGCTGGACCGCGGCGTGGTGTTCGCGGTCGCCCACATCCGCGGCGGCGGCGAGATGGGCCGGCGGTGGTACGACGAGGGCAAGCTGCTGGCGAAGAAGAACACGTTCACCGACTTCGTGGCCTGTGCAGCACACCTGGTGAAGGCGGCGTGGACCTCCCCGGACCGCCTCATCGCGCGCGGCGGCTCGGCGGGCGGCCTGCTGATGGGCGCGGTGGCGAACCTGGCGCCGGCCGACTTCGCGGGGATCGTGGCGCAGGTGCCGTTCGTGGACGCGCTGAACACGATCCTGGACCCGTCGCTGCCGCTGACGGTGACGGAATGGGAGGAGTGGGGCAACCCGCTCGCCGACCCCGAGGTGTACGCGTACATGAAGTCGTACACGCCCTACGAGAACCTGACTTCTGGTTCATATCCGGCAATTCTGGCGGTAACGTCGCTGAACGACACGCGCGTACTCTTCCACGAGCCGGCAAAGTGGGTGGCACGGCTGCGCGCCCAGTCGCCGTCGACGGACGTACTGCTGAAGACCGAGATGGGCGCGGGCCACGGCGGCCCGAGCGGCCGCTACGACGCCTGGCGCGAGGAGGCCTTCATCACGGCCTGGATCCTGGACCGAGCCGGCAAGGCCTGACGCCGAGCCCCATGATCGTGGGAAGCATCTGGCTGCCCTGACAACCAGATCCTTCCCACGATCAAGACCCCGCCCCTGGAGGTCGGACGGTTAGCCGGATTTGTCGGTATCCGCCCGCCCGACACGCCACATCACCTCCGCCCCACGTCCACTCCAAGATCGGCGACGCTCGCGGGACACGGCGCCAGTCCGGGCATCCGGGTCCGTCCTACGCGGCCCGGCGCGTTCTTGCCGTATAAATGCGAAATGTCGGGTATGCCAGGCGAACAGCATCGGACATACCGTTCGCGCCATGATCGATGGAGAGAATTGGCTGCCATGGCGACCAGAAGTCTCCATCGATCATGAGGTGGCCCGAGCGGGCTGCGACCACGCCACGCCCCGGGGCGTCCGGTGGGTCGGAATTTGCGGCATGTGTGGTCGTCCACAGGACGTCGTCCCCAACTGTGGATAACCCAGTGGATAGCTGTGGACGGACGCTGGGGATGCTGTGGACAACACCTACCGCCAGTGATCCATACGGATCTGTATCGCCTGGTCAGTCACCTAGCGGAGTCAGCAACGGCCGATCCCGGCGTCAGGTGACGGTGGCGTTGCCCACAGGCGTTACCCACAGGCTGTGGATAACCGTCAGGCGAACAGTGTCGCGGCCAGTTTCGGGTCCAGGTTGCCGCCGCTCACCACGGCCACCGTGCGGCCGGCGGGAAGCTCGTCGCGGTGGTGGAGGACCGCCGCCGTGGCCACGGCGCCGCTCGGCTCGGCGATCAGGCGCGCCTTGCGGGCCAGGACCTTCACCGTGTCCAGGATCTCGTCCTCCGACACCGTGATGATCGCGTCCAGGTACGTGCTCAGGTGGGCCAGCGTCAGCTCCGACAGCGGAGTGCGCAGGCCGTCGGCGACCGTGCTCAGCATCCGCGCCTCCGGCAGCGTGCGCACCACGCCCGCGGCGAGGCTCTCCGCGGCGTCGGCGGCCACCGCCGGCTCGACGCCGATCACCGCCACCCGCGGCGCCAGCGACTTCACCGCGGTCGCCACGCCCGAGGACAGGCCGCCGCCGCCCACCGGGACCAGGACGACATCCACGCTCGACAGGTCCTCGAAGATCTCCAGGCCGACGGTGCCCTGGCCGGCGATGATGTCCGGGTGGTCGTACGGCGGGATGAGCGTCAGGCCGCGCTCCGCCACCAACTGCTGCGCCACGATCTCGCGCTGCGACTGGGGCACCAGGATCACCTCGGCGCCGTAGCCGCGGGTCGCCTCGATCTTCAGCGGGGTCGAGACGTCGGGCATCACGACCGTCACCGGGATGCCGAGGGCGCGGCCGGCGTAGGCGAGGGCCTGGCCGTGGTTGCCGGACGAGTGGGTGACCACGCCGATGCTGCGGCGCTCCAGGTCGAGCCGGTGCAGGGCGTTGGTGGCGCCACGGAGCTTGAACGCACCGATGGGCTGCAGGCTCTCGGGCTTGAGCCACAGGTCGTCGGCCCAGGGACAGGGCAGCAACGGGGTGCGCACCACGAGGCCGGAGACCCGCGCGGCGGCGTCGCGGATGTCGTCCAGGCGAACGAGGTCTTGCTGGAGCGTGGTCACGCCGCCCATCCTGACACCACAGACCCGTGATCACCTTGTCCGCTCGGCGCGAATGAGAGATCCATAACGTCGACCTATCCGCTGCTGTAGTACCTTGCGGCGCCCGGATGCAGCGGCACCGGATCGGTGTTCGGCGCGGAGGCCCGGTCGAAGTTTCCGCCCTCGGGGTGCACCCGGGAGAGCTCGACCTGATGCTCGAACAGGACCTTGGTGAGCTGGTACGCGAGCTCTTCCGGCATGTCGGGCGACACCACGATGAGGTTGCCGATCACGACGGTGTCGATGTCGGTCGGCGTGTTGTAGGCGGTCGCCGGCAGCTTCGCCAGGCTGTAGACCGAGCCGTAGGTGTACGTCAGCGGCTGGATCAGCTCGTTGAGCGGCAGGATCGAGTACTGGCCCGGCGCGCTGTTGAGCAGGTCGGTGATGCCCGGGGTGGGCAGGCCGCCGGCGAAGAACAACGCGTCGGTGGTGCCGGCCTGCATCGACTTGGTGGTCTCCGGCAGCGACAGCCGCTGCCGGACGATCTCGGTGTCGGGGTTGATGCCGCCGGCGAAGAGCATGCGGCCGGCCACGATGTCGATGCCGGAGCCGGCCGAGCCGGTCGAGACGCGCTTGCCGCGCAGGTCGCCGAACGTGGCGATCTTCGCGCTGTTGCGCACCACGAGGTGGATGTAGCTCTTGTAGACGCGGGCGAGCGCCACGATCTTGCGCGGGCCGCCGTCGAAGGCGCCCTTGCCGGTGTAGGCGTCGGCGGCCGTGTCCGCGAGGGTCAGCGCCACGTCCATGTCGCCGCTCGCCACCCGCTCGATGTTCTCGCCCGAGGCGCCCGTCGCCTCGGCGCGCGCCTCGTAGCCGGCGACGTGCTTGGTGATCAGGTCGGCGTAGCCACCACCGATCGTGTAGTACACGCCGGTGGTGTTGCCGGTGGCGATGAAGAGCCGGCCGCCGTGCCAGAGCCCGGCGCCCGGACGCTGCGGCACGGTGGCGCAACCGGCCAGGAGCAGGACCCCCGCCAGTACCGCCGCGAACGCCCGTCGTGTCATCGAGACAGCGCGTCCCGGGGCAGCGGGTCCAGGGCGTCGGCGACCCGGTGGACGAGCATCGCCGTCTCGTAGCCGACCTGGCCCAGGTCGCAGCCGGGCGCCGCGAGCACGCCGAGCAGGGCACGGTCGCCGACGGACATAACGATCATCACGCCGCCGTCCATGTCGACGATCGTCTGCCGGACGTGGCCCGCCTGCATGAGCCGAGCGGCACCGAAGACCAGGCTGGCCAGGCCGCTGATGACGGCCGAGAGGTGGTCGGCCTGGTCGATCGGCAGGTCGGCCGAGCTCGCGAGCCGCAGCCCGTCGCCGGAGACCGTGATCGCGTGCGCGACGTCGGGCACCTGCCGCGCGAAACTCGTCATGAGCCAGTCGAGCTGTCCGACGCCGGAGGGTTGCTGTGGCATGGCCATCTACTGTTCCTTTTGTCCTGTGCCTGCGCTGTTGGTGCGTCGTGCGGCGGCCGAGACCCCCTCGGCGAACGCGGACAGCCGGGACCGGACGAGCTCCGGGTCGACGGCCGCGCCGCGGGAGGTCTGCGGCGGCTGTTCGGTGGTTCCGGGCGCGAGCTGCGCGCCCGGCTGGCGGCGGGGAAGGTTCGCTTCGGACATCGAGCCACCTCCGGCAGCACTGGACGGTGTCCCCGGCGGCCGCGGCGGCCAGGAGCCGGGGGGTGGTGGCGGCGGCGTCGGGGTGTCGCCGCCGCTCAGGTAGGGACGGAACCAGGGTGCTGCCGCCGTCCCGGCAGTTTGCGGTCGTTCGGTGGTGCGGGGCCGGCCGAGGGGCGCGCCGACCGTCGAGAGGACCTGTACTGGTTCTTGACGGACCGGCTCCGGGCGGACGGCGCCGCCCGCACCGCGGCCGGACGGCAGCGCGCTCACCTGCTCCAGCACGCGGTGCGGAAGCGAGACGTAGGCGACGGTGCCGCTGCCCGTGGCGTGCAGCTGCACCCGGATGCCGTGCCGGGCGGCCAGGTGCGAGACCACGTGCAGGCCCATCGTGCCGGCGGCGGCACTGCTCAGGTTGCTCGGCACGGACAGCCGGGAGTTGATCTCGGCGAGCCGGGCCGGCGCGATGCCGATGCCGCTGTCGTGGACGCGGATCATCGCGCCGTCGACGGTCGACCGGGCGTCGACCCGCACCGGCTGGGTCGGCGGCGAGAACATCGTCGCGTTCTCCAGCAGCTCGGCCAGCAGGTGCACGACGTCGCCGACGACCGGGCCGGCGACGGCCAGGTCGGCGTGCATGACCTCGACCCGCTCGAAGTCCTCGATCTCGGAGGCGGCGGCGGTGACGACCGCGCCGAGCTGCACGGCGTGGGTCTGCGGGCGGCCGGGCTCGCCGCCGGAGAGGACCAGCAGGTTCTCCCCGTTGCGGCGCAGGCGGGCGGCCAGGTGGTCGAGGGCGAACAGCCGGGCCAGCACGTCGGGGTCGGTCTCGTCGCGCTCGAACTCGTCGAGCAGCCGCAGCTGCCGGGTGATGAGGGTGCGGATGCGCCGGGCCAGTACCTCGGCCATGCGGGACATGTCGACCCGCAGCTCGGCCTGCTCGCCGGCGAGGCGCAGCGCGGTGCGGTGCACGCTGCCGAACGCGTCGGCCACCTGGCCGATCTCGTCGTTGGTGGCGGCGATCGACCGCGTGACGACGGCCGCCGACTCGGCCGACTCGGGCCGCGGCGCGGCGCCGGTGGTCACCGAGTTGATCGCCTCGGGCAGCTCGCGCCGGGCCATCTGGAGGGCGGCGGCCCGCAGCCGGCGCAGGCGCCGGGAGGTGCGCACCGCGAGCAGGATCGCGATACCGAGCCCGGTCAGGCCGAGCGCCGCGGTGCCGATGCCGGTGGCCCAGGCCCGCCGCGACGCGTTGACCGCGATCTGGTCGGCGCGCAGGTCGAGCGCGTCGGAGAAGTCGACGCTGACGACGTTGAGCCGGCGGATGACGCCGCTCTGCGCCACGAACCAGGCATCGGCGTCGGCCTTCACGCCGGCCGGCGTGCGCTCGACGTCGCGGACCGCGGCGCTCATCTTCTCGGCCTTGTCGATGTCGGCGCCCCGCAGCACCGTCTCGAACGTCCGCGCCTCGTCCGGGGTCGCCGCGCGCTCGAACTCCGACTGCCGCTGGGCGCGGGCACCGCGGATCTCGGACATGGCGCCGAGCTCGCCGGGGGCGACGGCGCCGCGGCTGAAGATGGCGCGCAGGAGGTCGCGCTCGAGGGCCGCGTAGTGCTCGACGGCCGCGATGGCGGCGACGGCACGGGCGGCGTTCGCGAGCTCGATGTCCTTGATCTGCGCCGGTACCGCATCCGCGATGGCCAGCAGCGCCTCGGCCAGTCCGCGGTACACCGCATCGCCGGACAGTGTGATGACGGCGCCGTTGTCGGCCGACTCGCGCACCGCGCCGAGCTGGCCGTAGAGGTCGTTGGCCTTGCGGATGGCGCCGGAGAGGGCGGGCACCGAGTCGATCGCCCGGCGGCCGTCGTCGAGGTAGCGGCGGGCCGCCTGGTCGGTGCGCTCCCGCTGCGCGACCATCAGCGCGGCACCGGACTTGCCCCCGCGCTGGCGGAGCGCGGCGGTCTCGGCGACCTCGCGCTCCAGCTCGTGCACGAACAGCACCGCACTGGTCGCCGTGACGGCGGCGGTCCGCGCCCGGCCGGCGTCGCGCGAGGCCGACGTGGCGGTGGTCGCCTGGAGGGTGCCCAGGGTCGCCAGGCCGATCATGGACACGAGGATCGGAGCGATCAGCTGGGTCCGGACCGACCGGAGCCCGCTCGGGCGCGGGCCGCCGCCACGGCGGTGCCCGGCGACCGACGTGTCAGTCCCGCCGGTACGGCGGTTCGAACCGCCGCCGCGCGGAACCGGGACACGGGGGGAGCCGGTGCCAGCCAACCGGGGGCCTCCTCGTCACGCCAGAAAGCGCTCCAACACCGCAGCGGGAGGCGGGGCCACTACGGATCACGACTCGGCACGCTACTGGAAAGGAGCGCATCCCACGAGAGTCCTTGCGCCCATCGGCAACCGTTGGGAGCCGAACGGCGGAGGTGAGCGCAACTATGCGTCACGACGCGGTCGCAGTACGAACCAAGCGACCGCTTCGGCGGCGGACGCGTCCACGCGGAGGCCGTTGACCGGGGCGGCTGGGAGACGCGGTCGGCATTGATGACGGTCTCGATGGGGGCATCGACGAACGCCTACCGGAACGGCACCGCCGGCGGCCGGTTGAGGGAGACCCCCAATCGACCACCGGCGGAGTCGCTACCGGCGGCGCCGCTGGGCGCGTACACGCACCGGCGCGGGCTGCTGTTCACGCAGGTTGAGCATGAACCTGGCAAGCAGCGCGGCCGAAACGAGTACGCACAGCGTGAGCACCGTCGCGGCAACCGCGGCGGCACCCGAGGTCGCGACCCAGGCCGCGTCCGCCAGCAGCACGAGCAGCCAGAGCGCGGCACTCGCCTTCAGGGCGCGGTTGCGGTATCGAGTCATGTGGGTTCACCTCCGTGCCCTGGTGGATACCCACGCCGCCGATTTTGATACCTCCTACGCTCCCTCCACGAACACCGACACGGTCCGTGCGGGAACGGTGAACGATCCGTGAGCCCGGTCGAAGGTGGCCTGCCGGGCGGCCGGGTCGGCCGACGCCGCCTGGACCGGGTGCAGCGCGACCTGCGCACCGCGGTACGCGGCGACGGTCTGGGTGGTCGCGGCCGGACCGGCGTTGAAGACGACCACGATCGACTTCCAGTGCCCGTCGAGCCCGCGCGCGTCGAGCACCATGGTGATCACGCCGGGCGTGGCGCCGGTGCCCGACAGCGGGAAGCTCAGTCGCTGCTGGACCTGGGCCGCGGTACCGAGGGCGAAGGCCGCCGAGCTGGCCCGGATCCGCAGCAGCTCCTGGAATCGGACGGCCGCCAGGTTGACCGCGTCACAGCCGGGCACCAGGGCCGGATTCGCCAGCAGCGGCTGCGCGTACGGCCACTTGTCCTGATTGTCGGCGGCCGGTGGGAGGCCCGCCCCGAAGCCGTTGCCGTCGGTGCAGTCCCAGCGAATCTGGTTGAACCAGTCGCCGGAGTTGAACGAGTTGCGGTCCAGCGACTTCGACCGCAGCCGGTCCGAGCCCGCGGTGACGAACCCGGTGCCCTGGCCCAGCACCGCCGTCGACAGGGCGAGCACCTGGAGCCGGGCCCGCTGCTCGGCCGTCGTGTCCGTCGGCAGCTTGTAGGCCATCGCGTCGTACAGGATCTCGTTGTCGTGCGCGTCCACATAGGTCACCGCCTCCGACGGCGACCGCGTGTAGCCGGCCGGCGAGCCGTTGTAGTCGACCTGCGCGCCGGTCACCCGCTTGCCGGTCGAGTCGACGAACTCGTAGGCGGCCAGGTTGCCCGTCAGTCCGACCTGGATCAGGTCCTGGTAGTGCAGCAGGCGGGCGCGCTGCTCGGCGGCCGAGCCGTTGACCGGGTCGCCGTTCGGGTCGGTGTAGAGGCCGGTCGCGAAGCCCTGGATGCGGGGGTTGCCGTCGAATGGGCCGCCGCCGCGGACGGCGTCGCGAAGCCGGTCGTTGAACGTGCCGACGCCGGTGCCGGCCATGTTCGCCTGGGTCGCCTGCACGAACCGGGCGTCGCCGGCGACCTCGCCGAAGTTCCAGCCCTCGCCGTACAACAGGATCTTCTTCCCGTCGACCCCGTCCTTGGCGACGGTGAGCTGGTCCAGGGCGGCCCGCACGGCCATGATGTTGGCCTTCGGGTGGTGCCCCATCAGGTCGAACCGGAAGCCGTCCACTTTGTACTGCTTGGCCCACAGCACCACCGAGTCCACCACCAGCTTGCCCATCATCGCGTTCTCGGGCGCGGTGTTGGCGCAGCAGGTGGAGTTGGCGACGGTGCCGTCGTCGAGCAGCCGGTGGTAGTAGCCGGGCACGATCTGGTCGAGCACCGAGTACTGGTCGGTGCCGGCGGCCGTCGTGTGGTTGTAGACGACGTCCATGACCACGCGCAGGCCGGCGCCGTTGAGCCCGGCGACCATCTGCCGGAACTGCGTGATCCGCGCGGTGCCCTGCGGGTCGGTCGCGTAGGAGCCCTCGGGCGCGTTGAAGTGGAACGGGTCGTAGCCCCAGTTGTAGCCGTCGGTCCCGGCGATCTGCGCGATGCAGGCCTGCTGCTGGGTCGAGTCCGGCGGGAGCGCGGCCAGGTCGCACGGCGGCTGGGACTGGTCGGTCCGGATCTCGGGGATCGTGGCGATGTCGAACACCGGCAGCAGGTGCACGTAGGACGTGCCGGCCTGGGCCAGGCTGCGCAGGTGCTGCATGCCGGCCGACTGGCCCTGGGTGAAGGCGAGGTACGTGCCGCGCTGGTCGGCCGGCACCGTGTCGTCGCCGATCGAGAAGTCGCGGACCGACAACTCCTGGATCTGCGGCCGGTTCGGGGCCGGCGGCTTGCGCAGGGTGCCCCACCCGCCGGGGCGCAGCGCCCCGTCGGACAGGTCGGCGAACTGGCTGTGCGTACCGTTGGCCGACAGCGAGACGCTGTACGGGTCGGTGACGCTCGCCGTGGTCACGCCCTTGACCGCCGGCTGGTACGCGGTGACCCGGAACCGGTAGTACTTCCCCTTCCACGACTTGTCCCCGGTGACGCTCCAGACCCCGGTGCGCTCGTCGCGCTGCATGGTCTTCAGCTCCGCCGGCTTGTCCGGGGAGGAGAAGAGCTCCAGGGCAACCGTCTGCGCGGTCGGCGCCCAGACGCTCACCGACGTCCGGCTGCCGTCGAAGGCCGGGCCGAGCTTGGCGCCGAGCGCCGCGCCGTACAGGTCGTCGAGGGCACCCGCGACCTGCACGCCGGTCGCCTCGGTGACGTTGCCGTCGACGTCGCGCTCCACGGCCACGAGCTGCCCGCGCAGCGCCGCCGTGAACGCGGCGCGGTCACCCGCGACGTGGAAGCTCTGGTACGCCCAGAGGTGCGGGAACTTGGCCCGCTGCGCCTCGGTCAGGCTCCCCGGTACCGCGGTCATCGTCAGCTTGGTGCCGTTGCCGACGAGCTGGCCGTCGACGACCGACAGGCCGCCGGCCGGCGCCGACCACAGCTCGTAGCTGTGGCCGTCGGTCGGCCCGGCGCGCCAGGCGATCGTGTTGCGGTCCATCCAGACCGCCTTCTCCAGGTGCACGTCGGTGTCGGGCGTTCCCTGCTTCGGCATCGGCAGGAGGTACTTCTCCTGGCCGGAAAGGATCCAGACCTCGTGCCCGACGGTCACCAGGTCCAGGGTCTGGTCGGCCGGCAGGTCCTTCGCGTCGCCCTTGTGGACGATGTAGTTGAGCAGCGGCGCGTTGTCGACGAGCGGCACCTTGAACGTGACGCCGAACGCGTCGGTGCTCGCCGGCGGCAGCGGGCTGGACCACTCGGTCGGGCTCGCGGCGCCGTTCCAGACGTGCATCCCCCAGCCGTCGTAGTCGCCGGCCGGCCGCCGGTAGTGCAGGACCGCGGCGTGCTCGGCGGCGGCCCGGGTCGGGTGCACGATCGCCTCCCCGGAGCGGATCCAGGCCGAGCCCTGCTGGCTGGGCAGCACGGACTGGTCGGGGCCGGGGTCCTTGACGTCGCCCTTGTGCACGATGAAGTTCACCGGCTTGCTCGGGTCGGTCACCGGCACGTGCCAGACCGCGCCGAAGTCGTCGATCGCGTCCGGCGGGCGCGGGCTGGACCAGTCGGTGCCGGTGCCGGGAGCGAGTCCGTCGCCCCACAGGTGCAGGCCCCAGCCGGTGTAGTCACCGTCGGGCCGTCCATAGTGGACGTCAACGGTGCCGGTGGCGGCCGCCTGCGAGGTGTAGATGGTCGCGTCTCCCTGTTTGAGCCAGATCTCCGGCTGTTTCGTCGGGTCGATGAAGCGGTCGGCGGCGACGTCCTTGACCCCGTTGGAGTCGACCACCAGGAAGCCGACGTTCTTGGCCCCCGGCTTCAGCTTGACCCATGCGAAGCGCCCATACGAGTCCTCTCCGGCAAAAGGTGCACCATTCGGCCAGTTCATCGGGTCCTGAATGTCGCCCCACGCGTAGACGCTCCAGGGGTCGTACCCGCCCGCGGGCCGCTGGTAGTGCACGATCGCGTAGTCCGCGGACGCCACACCGGGCGGCGTTCCGACCTTCGTCTCCGACTTGGCTTCAGCGGTACGGCCAAGGCTGTCCCTGACCACGGCCTTGTACTCGAGCTTCGTCCCGGCGGGCAGGCCGTCGAGGTCGTGGTACACGGAGTACGGGCCGGCGTGGTCGGTGCCGAGCAGCGTCCACTTGCCGTTGCCGACCTTGGCGGCGAAGGTGACCGTGGCCAGCGGGTCGCCGGTGACGTCCGCGGTGACCTGGGCGGTCGTCGCCGGGTTGACCGGCGCCTTGAGCTGGATCGCGGGCCTGGCCGACGGCTTGGGCAGCTGGGTGCGCGCCTTGAGGACGATGCTGCTGAACGGCGGGATGCTCACCTCGACCGCGCCGTCGCCGGCGCTGGTGGTGAACGCGCCCGCCGTCGGGTAGATCCGGTCGAAGGTCGTGTTCACCATCGAGGTCGGGACCTTGACCGTCCGGGTACCGGTGCCGTTGTTCACCGCGACGACGTACTCGACGCGCTGCTGCGGGTCGATCCGGGAGAACGCGAACACGTTCTGGTCGCTGTAGCGCGTGACCTGGATGCCCTGCCTCAGCGCGGGGTGCTGCTCGCGGAGCTGGGCCAGGCCGGCGATCGTCCGGTAGATCGGGTGGTTCTCGTCGTAGTTCGCCGTGGCGTGCGTGCTGTCGGTGCCGAGCAGGTCGTCGTCGAGATAGTCGGCCGTCCTGCTCGGGAACATGTCCTGGCGGGCGTCCTTGTCGCCGCCCGGGCCGGTGAAGCCCTGCTCGTCGCCGGAGTAGATGACCGGCTGGCCGCGGGTGAGGAACATCAGCTCGTGGCCGAGCTGGTCGCGGCGCAGGTGGGTGGCCGGGTCGGTGCCGCCACCGGCGACGAACATGCCGATGCGGCCCATGTCGTGGTTGCCGAGGAACGTCGGTAGCGTCTGCGCGCTCGTGCCCGCCGACGTGTACATGTCGTCCTGCGCGTAGAGGTCGGCCAGCTCCTGCCCGGAGCCGCCGCGCGCGACGAAGTCGACCGCGGCCTGCTGGAACGGGAAGTCGAGGGTCGCCGGCAGCCGGCCCTTGCGGACGTAGATCGAGTCGAATGCCGGGTTCGCGTCGTACACCTCGCCGAACATGAAGAAGTCGGGCTTCTTCGCCTGCTGCGCGGCGCTCTGCACGCCCTGGACGAACTGGGGCCAGAACTCCAGGTTGACGTGCTTGGTGGTGTCGATGCGGTAGCCGTCGATGCCGGTGTCCTTGACCCAGTCCGAGTAGATCCTGGTCATGCCCTTGACGACCTCGGGGCGCTCGGTCCAGAGGTCGTCGAGGCCGAAGAAGTCGCCGTACTCGCTGTTCTCGCCGGTGAAGGTCGAGTCGCCGCGGTTGTGGTACATGAGCGGGTCGTTGAGCCAGCTCGGCTTCTTCACCGTCTTGTCGGCGTCACTCGGGAAGACCGGGGTGTACGGGAAGGACTGTGCGTCGACCGCGGGGAAGCCCTTGGAGCCGTCCGCGTAGTTGCGGTCGTCGAAGTTGTTGCCGTTCGCGTCCTGGTACGGGTAGTCCGTCTTGTCGCGGTACGAGTACTGGTTCTGCGCGTAGCGGATGACGTCGGCCGTGTGGTTGGTGATGACGTCGAGGTAGATCTTGATGCCCCGCTGGTGGGCCAGCTTGACCAGCCGCTTCAGGTCTTCCTTGGTACCGAAGTGGGGATCGATCTCGGTGAAGTCGGTGATCCAGTAGCCGTGGTAGCCGGCGCTGATGTCATTGCCGCTGCCCTGGACCGGCCGGTTCTTGAGCACCGGCGCCAGCCAGATCGCCGTGGTGCCGAGGTTCTGGATGTAGTCGAGGCGGTCGATCACGCCCTTGAGGTCGCCGCCGTGGTAGAAGCCCTTGTCCGCGGGGTCGTAGCCGGTGCTCAGCCGGTCGCCGGTGAGCCGCCCCTGGTCGTTGCCCGGGTCGCCGTTGGCGAAGCGGTCGGGCAGCACGAAGTAGAACTGCTCGGCGTGCTGCGCCTTGCCGCCTTCGAGCAGGCTCGCGATCGACGGCTCGTCGGCCCACTGCGGCACGCCCTGCTCGAAGCCGCTGGGCGCCTGCGCCGCGTCCGGCATGGTCGGGTTGCTCCCCGGGACGGCGACCAGCAGCGCCAACGCGGCGAGCGCGCCGAGGATCGTCCGGGACAGTTTCAGCGTGTGCTTGGAGGGCATGGCGGGCCTTCCTAGAGGACAGGGGCTGTCTCTTGGCAGGGCGCACGGTATCGACCGGAAATGATCCTTACAAGGCTTGACAAGCAGCTTCTACAGTCCCGGGGTCACTGCTTGAGCGTCTCGGCGATCTGCCGGCTGATGGTCTCGAGCTGCGCGACCTGGTCGGGGGTCAGCGCGTCGAAGAGGTGGGTGCGGACCGTCTCGACGTGGCCGTGGGCGGCCTCCGCCAGCGCCGTGAACCCCGCCTCGGTGAGGTCGGCGAACTGCCCGCGCTTGTCGTCGTCGCAGTCGCGCCGCTTGACCCAGCCCTTGCCCTCGAGCTTGGTGACGGCGTGGCTGAGCCTGCTCCGGGACGACCTGGTGAGCAGGGCGAGCTCGCTCATCCGCAGCGAGCGGCCGGGCGATTCGGACAGTACGACCAGAATCTCGTAATACGCGTGCGGCATGCCCGCGTCGTGCTGCAGCTCCCGGTCGAGCCGATCGAGCAGGAGCGTCGCGGCGGCGTAGAACGCGCGCCAGGCGCGCTGCTCGTCCGCATCGAGCCAGCGGGTCACCGCCCCATTTTTGCACGTTCAGAAAAGTCTTACCGCTACCGCCACGCTTGCAGCTACCTTGCGGCGCAAGGTAGCTTGTGGGGCATGGATGTGCCGGGCACATTGTCGACCGCTCTGCGGCGGGGCACGCTGGAGTTCTGCGTGCTGGCGCTGATGGAGCAGGAGGAGCAGTACGGTGTCGAACTGGTCCGCCACCTGGGCGCCGAGCGCACCCTGACCACGAGCGAGGGCACGCTGTATCCGCTGCTGGCCCGCCTGCGCCGGCAGGGCTGGGTGGAGACGACCTGGCGGGAGTCGCCGGCGGGTCCGCCTCGGCGGTACTACGCCCTGACCCCCACCGGCCACTCCGCGCTGCGCCACTTCCGCGCCGAGTGGACGGCCTTCCGGGACACGGTTGACCGAATTGTCGGGACGGGACTGAAATGAACACCTACGATGACCTGGTCAACGACTACCTGCGGGCCGTCGAGCAAGCCTCGGCCGGCATCCCGGCCAGCCGCCGCGAGGAGCTCCTCGCCGACCTGAGCCAGCACATCGCGGCCAAGCGGGCGGAACTGTCGCCGGAGACCGAGGTCGAGGTCCGCTCGATCCTGGAGTTGCTGGGCGACCCGTCCGACGTGGCCGCCGAGGCGATGCTGGACAACGACCCGGCGCTGCCTGCGCCACCGATCCAGATCCAGCCGGGCAAGAAGCTGGGGGCGCTGGCCTGGGTGCTCCTGACGGTGGCCGCCGTCTCGACGCTGTGCGTGGCCGCGGTCCTGGTGGGCGTGTTCTTCTTCGCCTGGAGCGGCTCTTCGAGCGGAGACGTCCCAGCCGCGCCGGGTTCCCCACAGATCCAGGAGCCGACGATGCAACCCCCGTCGTCACCGTCGACCCAATCTCCCCCAACCCCGTCCACGACCTGACCGCGCCGCCATGATCGTGGGAAACATTTGGCTGTCATGGCGACCAGATGTTTCCCACGATCATGGCGGCGCGGCCCTTGATCACGATCTCGGCAACGAGATGCGAACGCCCGCCCGCCGCTGGTCGTGGGGCTTCATGATCGACGGCGAGTTCTGGTCGCCATGACAGCCGGAAGTCTCCATCGATCATGAAGTCAGGCGCGTTGATCGCGACTTCCGCGCGCACGGCGCAGCCGGGCCCGCGGGCCGCGAGCAGCCGGGGGCCGGCAACCGACTGATGCACGGTCAACTTCGTGCACGGCGCGACGACCGCAAGACCCGCTACCACCGCACGGCGTGCGAGCGTCCGGCGCGGCCGGAGGTCGCGGGTTCTTGCCACGACGGCGATGGCAGCGTCCGTGGCGCCGGGGCGAATGCACCGGCGGCACGAGCGGTGTCTGGCGGGAGCGATGGTCGCGCCTTGCACGGACCCGAGTCCCAATATCCTTCTGGCCAGCTTGGACAGCGATCCCGCGGGTCATCGGCTGGGGCCGACCCGGTCGGGCGTTGCCAACTCCGCTTCAGGGCGTCAGTGCGGCGCAGCCCGGCCCGGAGGCGCTTGATCCCTGGGCGACTGTCCCCTCGGCCCTCGGCCCTCGGCTCAGAGCGGCTCGGGGTGGCTCGGGGTGGCTCGGGCGGCTCGTCGGTGAGCGAAGCGGCCGCGAGGCCCGGCGAGACCTCGCGGCCGCGGCTCTGTTCGGCACCGCCGAGCGGGCCGCGCCGAAGCGCAGCCGCCCGACGGCCGACGCCCGCATCGCCCCGTTCCTCCCCAATCGATGCGGACGTGTCAACTTCCCCCCGATCGCGTGTCGGCCACCCGATCGCCCCCTTGTGCAACGCCCCCCACCAGGTGCGTCCAGATCAGCGTATCTAGACGTCTAGGTTCGCGCAATTGTTGATTTGGGGAATTGTGGATAACCTTGCGGCGTGCGGGGTCGCCTGTTTCCAGTCGCTGAGGACTGGTATGAGTGGCGCCAGGACGATCCGCCGCTGGCCGGCACGATTCAGGTGCGCATCGGCGTTGGTGCGGGCGGGCGACTGGTGCTCACCGGGCTGCGCATCGAAGGCACCCCGAGCGCAGAGTTGCTGCGGGCAATCCCCGTCGGCCGCATCGAGGCGGCCGCCAATGCGCAACTGGCCGTGGTGGACGCGCCCCTCGGTATGGCACCCGTCCTGAACACCCGGGCACGACCCGTCATGCCGCCCATGGCCTCGGACGTGGGCTGGGAGATGATCGAGCCGGCGCTCGCCGTCGCGCGGGCCGCTCCCTCGGCGGCCGTGCGCCTTCGAGGGCGGCCCGACGTGTTCTATCGCGAGGTCGCCGACGTGTATCTCAACTTCGCGCAGGCCTCGCCGCGGCCCGCGTGCGACCTGGCCGACCAGCACGGCGTTCCGGTCAGCACGGCGCACCGGTGGGTGAAGGAGGCGCGGCGGCGGGGGTTCCTGCCGCCCGGACGGCCGGGCAAGAGCGGCTGATCGGCGGGCGTGCATGGCCCCGGTAAGGTGGGGCTGTGTCGATCGACGACGCGTTACGCGCGAAGGTTCGCGGGCTGGTCAGCGACTACCTCGGCGGTCAGCCGGTGCCGGCCGACCTGACCGCGGCGCCGGCCGCCATCCGCAGCGGGACAGCCGTGCTGTACCTGCGGCTGGTCCACAACGACCCTCCGCTCGTGCGGGTGTTCTCGCCCCTGCTGCGGAAGATCGAGTGCTCACCGGAGCTGCTCGCGGAGCTCAACGAGCTCAACGGCCGGCTCAACTTCATCCGGCTCTTCTGGCGCGACCAGTCGGTAATCGCCTCGACCGAGCTGCTCGCGGCCACGCTGGACCCGATCGAGCTGTCCAACGCGTGCGACTGGCTGGCCGACGCCGCCGACTACTACGACGTCCGGCTGCATGCGCAGTTCGGCGGCGAGCTGGCGTTCGCGCCGCCGCCCGCCTCGGCGCACCCCGCTGACGCGCCCTGACCCGCATTTCGTCGTACCCGCGGTTCAAGATGTATCCCATGAACCGCGTCATCGTCTCCACCGTCGGCGGGCAGCCGGTCACCCCGCAGGATCGCCGCGCGCCCTCCATCAACCCGTCCCGTCTCGACGACGTCGTGGCCGAGGTCGCCCTGGCCGACGCCGAAACCTTCGTGGCCGCGTGCCGGTCGGCCCGGGAGGCGCAGAAGGCCTGGGCCGAGGTGCCGGCGCCGGTGCGCGGGCGGGTCGTGGCCAACCTCGGCCGCCTGGTCGAGGCCAACTTCGAGGCGCTGTCCGCGCTGGTGACCCGCGAGGTGGGCAAGACGCTCACCGAGGCCCGCGGCGAGGTGCAGGAGATCGTCGACACCTGCGACTTCTTCCTGGGTGAGGGCCGCCGGCTCTACGGGCAGACCGTGCCCAGCGAGATGCCCGACAAGCAGCTGTTCACCTTCCGCGTGCCGGTCGGCGTGGCCGCCATCGTGACGGCCGGCAACTTCCCGGTGGCCGTCCCGAGCTGGTACATCGTGCCCGCCCTGCTGTGCGGCAACGCCATCGTCTGGAAGCCGGCCGAGTATGCGGCGGCCTGCGCGGACGCGTTCGCGGAGCTGATCCGGCGGGCCGGCGTGCCCGACGGCGTGTTCGACGTGGTCCACGCCGACGGGCCGACGACCTTCGAGGGGCTGGAGGCCGGCCTGCGGGAAGGGCTGATCGACAAGATCGGGTTCACCGGGTCGTCGGAGGTCGGCGCCCGCGTGGGCGAGCTGGCCGGGCGCCACCTGCAGAGCGCCTGCCTGGAGCTGGGCGGGAAGAACCCGCTCGTGGTGACCGAGGACGCCGACCTCGACCTGGCCGTTCACGGCGCGCTCTTCTCCGGGTTCGGCACCGCCGGCCAGCGCTGCACCTCGCTCGGCACGCTGATCGTGCACGACAGCGTGCTGGAGGAGTTCGAGCGGCGCCTCGAGGACGCCGTCCAGGGCGCCGTCGTCGGCGACCCGACCGACCCCGCGGTGCTCTTCGGGCCGCTGATGAGCGAGCGTTTCGCCGAGCGCTACGAGTCGTATCTCGACTGGATTGAGCCCCACCACCGGGTCTCGGGCTCCGCCGGGGTCGGGCGCATCACGGCCGCCAACCCGCGTGCGGGCTTCGTCGGCGACCCCACCGCCGGGCTGTTCTACCACCCGGTCCTGGTCCACGGGGTGCGCCCGGAGGACAAGGTGTTCCAGCAGGAGACGTTCGGGCCGATCGTGGGCATCGCGCGGTACTCGTCGCTGGAGGAGGCGATCGAGCTGGCGGACGCGCCCGGGTATGGGCTGTCCGCCGCCATCTACACGACCGACCCGCGCAAGGCGTTCGCGTTCCGGCGGGGCACGCGCGCGGGCATGGTCAGCATCAACAACTCAACGTCGGGCGCGGAGGCCCACCTACCGTTCGGCGGCAACGGCCGCTCTGGCAACGGCAGCCGACAGTCGGGCGTGTGGGTGCTCGACCAGTTCACCCGCTGGCAGTCGATGAACTGGGACTACTCGGGCCGGTTACAGCGCGCGCAGATGGACACGGTGACGATCGCGCCGGACCTGGATTATCGGCTCGGGCAGTAGCAAAGGGGACATACGCTGCTAGTTCCTCCTTGGGGGTCAGCCGCGCCCGTTGCCGGGTGATCCCGAAACGGCGGAACGAAATGATCCTTCTGGACGGCCGGTCGCGCGACCGGCGGACAGCGATGCGGTGGGCGGCGCTCGTGACGCCCACCGCATGCGGAGCGATCGCCGTGCCAGCGGCCGCCTTCGCCGCGCCGGCCACCACCGGCGCCGCCGGCGGCACGTCGGCCACGGAACGGCAAGGCGGTCGGTCAGGCGTCCGCGGCCGGCAAAGCGGACGCGGACTCCTGCGCGAGCAGGAGGTCGGGCGCGGACGGGAAGGAGTGCCGACGTCGGGCCTGGACCCGCTGATGTTGCGAGCCGGAAGTCGGACGCGAAGGTGATCGCGGGCCGAGAGTCGGGCACGGACGGGAAGGCCGTCGCGGGCGATCGGGCGGATGCCAGGCGCGGCTCGCAGGTCAAGGGGCATCCCGGACGACGCCGTTACGGGCCCGCCGATCATGGCCATGCTGCTGCTCGGCATAGCCACGGTCCTGGCGGGCGGCACGCTCCTGCTGGCGACCAGCGCGGGGCCGCCGCGGGCCGCCGCGGGCCGCCGCGGGCCGCCGCGGGC